>JAICJJ010000013.1 GCA_025928535.1 Thermomicrobiales bacterium | reverse complement strand
GCGGACGCCGGCTCTGGCTGGAATGCCGTGGCCAGGGCAGCCCCACCGTCATCCTGGAAGCCGGCGCCGGCAACGACGCCGACACCTGGGACACCGTCGACCTCCCGCCTGGCTCGACGCAGACGGCGGCGCTCCCCGGCGTCGCCCGCTTCACCCGCGTCTGCGCCTACGACCGCCCCGGCACAATGCTCGACTTCGATCATCGCAGCAGCAGCGATCCCGCGCCGATGCCCCGGACGGCGGCCGATATCGTTGCCGACCTGCATGCCCTCCTCCGCGTGGAGGGCGTTCCCGGTCCCTACGTCCTGGTCGGCCATTCCTTCGGCGGCCTTGTCGTCCGGCTCTACGCCAGCGACTACCCGGACGAGGTCGTCGGCATGGTCCTCGTCGACGCCGCGCAGGAGGACTACTACGACGAGATGCGGGCCGTGCTGGCGCCGGCGCAACGGGCGGACCTCGCCCGCCTCGCCGCGCAAGGACCGCCGGAACTCGCCGACTACCCCGAGCGCGAGGTCCTCGATACCGACGCCAGCGCTGCCCAGATGCGACAGGCCGCCGCGAAATCCCCCTTGCGCCCGATGCCGCTCGTCGTCCTCACCCACGGCCGCCCCTGGGATTGGCCGCCGGGCTATCCCGCCGCCGCCCTGGAAGCGCTCTGGCGGCCCCTGCAGGAGAAACTCGCCGCCCTGACGCCGGATGCCCGCCTCGTCGTCGCCACGCAGAGCGGGCATTTCATCCC
The DNA here is from genome assembly GCA_025928535.1 of Thermomicrobiales bacterium. Classification (GTDB taxonomy): domain Bacteria; phylum Chloroflexota; class Chloroflexia; order Thermomicrobiales; family UBA6265; genus JAICJJ01. The sequence continues at coordinate 14,322 of JAICJJ010000013.1, read as the reverse complement.
CGGCGACCAACCCGACCTGGTGCTCGTCGCGATCCGGCAGGTGGTCGACGCGGTCCGCAACCCGGCGAGTTTGGCCACGCCGGCGGCAACCCGGAGTCCCTGACCCGCGTGGAGGACCGCTCCCGGTCGGCTGAAGTCGGGGGCAACCATAGGCAGCCAATTCGTCGCACGAGGCGGGTTTACGACCGTTCGACCGTCACCCAGCGGCGCTCCGTGGCGGCGCGTTGCACGGCGGCGAGCAATTCCTGGGCGCGGAGGCCGGCGCGGAAGGTCGGGCCGTGGCCGGGCGCGCCGCGGATTTCGTCGATGAAATCGCGGATCAGCAGCGTCGGGAAGCGAACCCACCAGGGTTCGTCGGGCGGGCTGGAATAGCCCGGCGGCACGGGGTGGAACGCGCCGCCGGGGCCAGCCAGCCAGAGTCCTTCCGCGCCGGGCAGATCGTCGGTCAGGGCGCAGCGGATGGCGCCGTTCGAGCCGAAGACGCTGATCGATACGCCGGGCGGCCGGCCGGCGGTCGCCCAGCCGGCGTGGCAGACGCCGATCGCGCCCCGCTCGAACTCCATCATCCAGGCGGTCGAGTCGTCGACTTCGACCGCGATGTGGCCGCCTCCGCTCAGGGGGCGCTCCGGAATCCAGGTGCGGGCGACGGCAGAGACGGCGCGGGCGTCGCCCATCAGCCAGCGGACGAGATCGAGGGTGTGAATTCCGTATTCGACGATCGCGCCGCCGCCCGTGCGCGTCCGATCCATCTTCCAGTGGAACGGCGTGGCTGGGTCGAGAAACTGACCGTTTTGCTGAAACGCCTGGACCAGGCGCCGCTCGCCGATCGCGCCTGAAGCGACCAGTTCCCGCATCCGCCGCATGGCCGGAGCGAAGCGCATGGCGAAGCCAACGCGGGTGACGACGCCGGCGTCGTCGGCCAGGCGGGCGAGTCGCGCGGCGTCGGCGACGGTGGTCGCGAGCGGCTTTTCGCACAAGACGTGCAGCCCGCGGTCGAGCGCGATTTCCGCGGCGGCGACGTGCGCGTCGTCCGGCGAGGCGATGCAGACCAGATCGAGCGGCGCGGCCTCCAGCATCGCGCGGGCCGAGTCGAAGACCTCTGCAATGCCGAATCGCGCCGCGACGGTGGCCGCGCGCCCCGCATCGACATCGGCGACGGCCTCGATCTGGACGTCCTCGCACGCGAGCAACCCCGGAATGTGCGCTTCGGTCGCCCACCGCCCCGCCCCGATCACGCCGGCCCGGAGGAGAGCCGTCGCGGTCTGCGATTTCTGCATCAACAACTCCCCGAATTCCCTGCGCGGTCCATTGACACTCGTGGGGTCGCACTATACTGTGCGCCGCATCGTGCCAATGGGTGCGCGCAGGCGCCGAATTCTGTCCGCGAGGCCGAGGACGCTCCGAAACAATCCTCGCGTCGGCGTCGTGAAGTATCGAGTTCGCATCGTCAGCGGAGGAGAACGCCGTGGTTTCTCGGACCGACTCCAGCCGACTCCCGACGGATCTTCGCCTCGATCGGCGCCGGTTGCTCGCCGGCGCGGCGGCCGGACTGGCCGCTGCGGCCTCCTGGTCGCAATTGGCGTCGTTGCCGGCCTATGCCGCCGTCGCTCGCCAGGACGTGACGCCCGGCGGCACGCTCACTTATGGCCTCGGCTTCGACTTCGATGGCACGCTCGATCCGCAGGTGACCAACTACGACTCGACCATCCGCGTCATGCTCAACGTCTGCGAGCCGTTGATCTGGATGCCGACGGCGACCGAATTCAAGCCGGCGCTGGCCGACAAATGGGAAATTTCGCCCGACGGCAAGACCTACACCTTCTCCCTGAAAAAGGGCGTCACGTTCCACGACGGCACGCCGTTCACCGCCGACGCCGTGAAATTCACGTTCGACCGCGTCGTCGAATCGCGCAACCTGACGGCGCAGGGCAAACAGGTCGATCCGGCGAAGACGATCACGCCGGGACAATCGTTCAACCAGATCGACGCCTACGACCACGCCGAGATCGTCGATGATCACACGATCAAACTGATCCTCAGCCGGCCGTTCGCGCCCTTCCTGAGCGGGCTCAACGGCTATCTCGGCATCGTTTCGCCGACGGCGGTCCAGAAGATGGGCCTCGCCGATTTCGGCCGGGCGCCGGTCGGGACGGGGCCGTTCATCTTCAAGGAATGGGTCGACAAGGACCACGTCACCATCGACAAAAATCCGAACTACAATTGGGGCTCGTCGTTCTTCAAGCATTCGGGCGCGGCCTATCTCGATTCGATGATCTACAAGATCATCCCCGACGATTCGGTGCGCACCGGCACGCTCACCTCTGGTGAAACGCAGTACATCGACACGGTTGATCCGCTGCAACTCCAGGACCTGCAAGACAACGAGGACATCGCGGTCATCAAGCAGGGACAGCCCGGCTCCGGCTACATCCTGTTGTTCAACGTCGCTCGGACCGGGATGCCATCGGCCGACAAGAACGTCCGGCAGGCGCTGTCGTACGCCATCGACAAGGACGCGATGAACAAGGCGGTCTGGGGCGGCATCTTCGAGCCGGCCGCCAGTCCGCTGATGAAGCCGACCTTCGCCTACGAGCCGAAGACCGAGCAGGTCTATTCGTTCGACCTGAACAAGGCGAACCAGTTGCTCGATGAAGCCGGCTGGACGAAAAACGGCGACTTCCGGGAAAAAGACGGCAAGAAACTCGCCTTCTACTGGCCGACGCAAGACCGCCCGAACGACAAGGCGATGGCCACCTTCGTCCAGGGCGCGTTCCGCGCGGTTGGTGTGGATGTCACGGTCGATCCGCTCGAACAGGGCGCCTACGTCGACAAGCGGAAGTCGGGCCAGTACGACCTGGCGTTTCTCTGGTTTTCCTACGCCGATCCGGACGTGCTGCGGACCATCTTCTACTCGGGGAACATCGGCAACTTCAACTACGCCAACTACAAGGACCCCGACGTCGACAAGATGCTCCTCGACGCGGCCGCCGCGACCGACGACGCGACCCGTAAGGATCTCTATTCCAAGATCCAGTTGAAAACGCTTGAAGATGCGGTGACGATTCCGTTCGCCGACTCGATCACCTATAACGCCAAACTCAAGAAGGTCGACGGCGACTTTCTCGACTTTCTCGCGTCGTACGTCTGGATGAACGACGCGCACATCACCGAATAGGCCGAGTTCGCGGCGCCGGGCGACCCGCGATGAGCGCCCGGCGCCGCGTTTCGGGGAAGCGGCGCGCCCATGACCCGCTACATCCTCGTCCGGATCGCCCAGGCGATTCCGGTGCTTTTCGGCGTCACGCTCTTCACCTTCCTGATGTCTCACCTGACGCCGGGCGATCCCGTGCTGATCTTCGCGCTCGGCAAACCGCTCTCCCCCGAGCGAGCCGAACAGATTCGCCATCAATACGGGCTCGACAAGCCGCTCTGGGAGCAATACGGCGACTACATGGGGAATCTGCTGCACGGCGACCTCGGACGCGGCCTGCACGACCAGCGGCCGGTCTGGGACACGATTTCGGAAGCGATCGTGCCGACCGTGCAATTGACCCTCTGCGGTCTCGCGGTCGCGTTGGCGCTTGGCGTCACGCTCGGCATCCTCGCCGCGATTTTCCACAACAGTTGGCTCGATTCGCTGGCGATGGCGATCGCGTTGATCGGCGTTTCGACGCCGGTGTTCTATCTCGGCCTGCTCCTTCTGTTCGCCTTTTCGTTTCAGATCCATCTCTTTCCGGCCACCGGCATCAGCGGCTGGAAGACGATGGTGCTGCCGGCGGTGACGATTGGCTTCGCTTCGTCCGCCTATATCGCGCGCCTCGTCCGATCGAGCATGCTCGAGGTGCTGCGGCAGGACTACGTGACGACGGCGCGGGCGAAAGGGCTGGTCCAGCGCGTCGTCGTCACCCGGCACGCGCTGAAAAACGCGCTGATTCCGGTCGTGACCTATTTCGGCATTCAACTCGCCGGCCTGCTGACGGGCGCGGTGGTGACCGAGCAGATCTTTTCCCGGCCGGGGCTCGGCCGGGTCGCGATCACGGCGATCAACAATCGCGACTTTCCGCTGATTCAGGGAACCGTGTTGGTGACGGCGGTGGTCTACGTGCTGGTCAGCCTCGTCGTCGATCTGTCGTACGCCGTCATCGACCCACGGATCAGATATGAGTGAAATCGGCGCCCGCTTCGTTCCCGGCCGGGATGCGGCGCCGCCGGTCGCGGCGCTGGCCCGGATGCCGCCGCCGCGCAGTCTGGCCGGCGACGCGTTTCGCAGGCTCCGGCGCAATCCGGGCGCGATGCTCGGCCTCGTCGCGCTGGTGGCCATCGTCGCGCTGGCGATCCTCGCGCCGGTCATCGCGCCGTACGATCCGATCGCGCAAGACACGTCGGCGATCCGGGCTGCCCCGAGCGCGCAGCATTGGTTCGGCGCGGACAATTTCGGGCGCGACGTCTTTTCGCGGGTGTTGTACGGCGGGCGGAAATCGCTGCCGGTCGGCTTCATCGCCATCTGCATCGCCGCCGTCGTCGGCGTCGCGCTTGGCTTGATCGCCGGGTATTACGGCGGCGTGCTCGACGCGTTCATCATGCGCTGGGTCGACGTCATGCTGGCGTTTCCCGGCATCTTGCTGGCGATGGCGATCGTCGCCATCCTCGGCACGAGTCTCTTCAATCTGATGCTGGCGGTCGGCATCTCGGCCATGCCGGAATACACCCGCGTCGTCCGTGGCAGCGTGCTGAGCGCGCGGGAAACGGAATATGTGACCGCGGCGCGGGTGATCGGCGCGCCCGACCGGACGCTTATCGCCCGACACATCTTCCCGAACATCTTGCCGCCCGTGATCGTCCTGGCGACGCTCGGCATCGCCGGGGCGATCATCCTCGGCTCGACGCTGTCGTTTCTCGGTCTCGGCATCAAACCGCCGGAACCGGAGTGGGGCAACATGCTCTCCGACGGCCGGTCGATGATCCGCCACAGTTGGTGGGTGTCGTTTTTTCCCGGTTTGGCGATCATGCTGACGGTGCTGGCGATCAACCTGCTCGGCGACGGCCTGCGCGACGCGCTCGATCCACGGCTGCGGGACCGGGGGTGAAAGACGAGTCGAGAAGTCGAGAAGCCGAGAAGTTTGCCGCCGTTGGCGCGAAATCAGGAATCGGTGTCAAAGGCCCGCCGCGCCGCCATGACCGCGGCATCGTAATTCGGCTCGGCCATCTGGTCGGCGACGTATTCGGCATAGGCGATCCGATCGTGGCGATCGACGACGAACACCGCGCGTTGCAGCAATCGCCACTCTTTGATCAAAACGCCGTAGTCGCGGCCGAACGCTTCGTCCTTGTGCGCCGACAGCAGCGCGTGGCCGGCGCCGGCATCCGAACGCCACCGCGCCTGGGCGAACGGCAGATCCATGCTGACCGTGTAAATGGCGACCTCCCTCGGCAGGTCGTCGCGCAGTCGATCCCAGCGCCGCGTCTCGATGTGGCAGACCGGCGTATCGACCGAGTTGACGACGCTGAGCAGACGCGCCTGGCCGCCGCTGTCGCCCAACCGCACGCTTCGCATCGCTTGCGCGTCAGGGTCAAAGGTTTCGAGTTCGAAATCGGGCGCGCCGTCGCCTGGCTGCAGACGCCGGCCGATCACCGTCAATTGCTCGCCAAGTTCGAACGCCTCGCCGGTCCGCTCCATCAACGTTGCATCCTCCCGGGGTGTCGGTTAGCCATGATGACGGCGAACGACGACGAAGGTTTGAAAAAAGAAATCCTGACCAGCAAAGAGAGTCCATGCGCCATTCGGGTCGGAGCGGCTCGCTTCGTCGCCCCTGGGATACTGGTCGGGACCGGGGCCGCTGCTTCCGGCCCAACTGAACACCCCGGCGATCGACTGATCGGCGTGCAGGACAATGGCGTACCGCGTTCCCTTGTGGATGGGCGCCCGCGGCGAGAGATCGACCAGGACCATGCCGCCGGATTGAGGAATGATGGTCGAACTGATGCTGCCGGAGCCGATCGGGGCGCCAGTAGTGAGCGGCGCGTTGTCGGCGTCGGTGGGAAAGAGATCGACGAAAATCGTTCCGGAAGGCGGATTGTCCTGGTTCGGCCACAGGTAGACCCCCACCCGGTCGATCTTGCCTTTCCGGTGCGCGGTGAAGGTCTGCGCCCGCAGCGGCGTCGCCGGGATGCCGATGCCGAACGTGCCGGTCGTGTGCTGGTTGACGTTTTGCTGGTCGAGCCGATCGCGCGCGTAGGCGATGCCCGCGCCGAGGCTGGCGACGATGGCCGCAACCAGGATGACGAACCGGACGGCGCGGCCCGCTGCCCATCGCCCGCTTGTCGCCCGATCCGCCACGACCGTCCTCCGTCTGGCTGCGTCCGCGTTCCCCGACGTGATTTTGGCGCATTTTTGCCATCCCTGCCGACCGGGCCGACGCGCCGATTCGTCTACTCGTGAATGATCACCGGCGTGCCGAGTTCGGCCCAGTCCCAGAAAAAGCGGGCGTCTTCGAGCAACGTGTTGACGCAGCCGTGGCTGCCGGGGCGGCCGATCGTTTCCTTGGTCCGCCACCAGGCGAAATGGATGGCGTGTCCGTAGTTGGTGAAATACTGCGTGAAGAGGACGTCTTCCAGTTTGTAATGATCTTCCGCCCCGATCGCGCCGCTCGTCATCGTTTCGTTGGCGACGCGGCTGAGAATCTGGAACGAACCGGTCGGCGTTTCCCACCCGGGCATCCCCGTCGTCACCGGCACCGTCCGGACCGCGGTCTGGCCGTCCCAGGCGGTCATCAACTGCTGGATCAGGCCGATGTCGATCCATTTGCCGAACGTCGGCGCGCCCGTCGGCGGCGGCAACGGCTGGACCGGCGCGTTGCGGCCGACATTGCGACCGTAGACGTAACCGCCGTTGACGAGTTGCGCCCACATGTCGGCATTCGGGAAAACCGCTTCTCCTTGCACCCATTTCGCCACCGTCACCGGCGCGGCGTAGGCGAGCATCTTGGTGATCGGAGCCGAGGTCGTCGGCTGCGCGCGGATGTTCGTCTCTTCCAGCGCCGCGCCCTGCCAGACGTTGAGATTCCAATCTGATGGGTCGATCTGGGGCAACGGCGGCGGCGTGGTCAGGTATTGGCCGAAGACCCAGCCGGCGCGGCCATCGGAATAGCCGGGGCGCCAATCGCCGTCCGATTGCTGGGCGGCGATGAATTCGGCGTTGTTGGCGAGGACGGCGATGACGTCGGCCGCTCCGTCCGGCGCCGAACGGAGCCGCAAGCCGTCCGCCGACGACACTTGAAACGACGTGCCGCCGTTCGGCGGGGCGGCGGCGAACGCGGGATCGCCTTTGGCGGCGTCGGCTTCGGCCTGGCCGGTCGGCCGAAGCGAGACGCCGACGCCCGGCCGCGACTCGAGCACCGCCGCTTCGAACAGTTGGGCGGTCGCGCCGGCGGCGTCGGGGTCGGGAAACGGCTCGGAGACCGGCATGCCGAAAAATGGCTGGCCGCCGTGCGCGTTCCAGAATGCGGCGAAATCGCCGGCGAGCGTGTGGCCGGTGTCGGCGAAAAACTGGCACGACGGATCGCTGCCGTCGCAACCCGCCACGCCGCGCAAGGCGGCGATCGGCGCCAGATCGCGCCAGTGCGTCTTGTCGAACGACCGGCCGCGGACATCGAGCGGCGCTTGCTGGCTTGGATCGTAGAGCAGGGTCATGCCGCGAAAGGTCTGCAGCACGCCGCCGGCGCCGGTGGCGTAGCGTTCTTCGGACAGGGGCGGGCCGAAGATCGCGTCGCCCCCCGCCGCTTGCCAGCGAGAGAGAAACGGGTCTTCGAGATTGTGCCCCGCTTCCGCAAAATAGCGCGACGTGTTTTCCGGCACGGCGTCGGCGGCGCCGGCGGTCGCGTCCTGAGCGTAGGCGACGCGGCTGAACGGCATCAGCCGATCGGCGAGGATGCGGGCGAGCGCGCCGCCGGCGACCGCGGCGAGGAGACGGCGGCGCGTGGTCGCCAGCCGCTGGCGTGATCCGGAAGGGATGCGACGGCGCGCGTCGTTCGACATCGATTCGTCCCTCGACGCCGCGGCGGCAAGAACGGACGAGGGGCGGTCATGCCCTCGCCGGCGCGGCGGGTGGATTGGCTCCTGATGCGGGAATCGATCGGAGTATACGCCGCCGCGCCGGTTCGGACATCCCGGGTCGGCTTCTCAGGCGCCGCTGCCCACATCGACGGCCGGATAGATTTCCGAGTAGGCATCGCTGTCGGCGCCGTAGTAGGTGACATGGCGTCCGTCAAAATCGACGTCGTAGCGAACGACGCCGGCCTTCCAGCTCGCCGTCAGAAACTCCCGGAACGTGCTCTGCCCCGCCTGGTCGGTCCGCAACGCGGCGATCAGCGCCTCGCGGTCGAACCTGGGCACGTCGGTCATGCCCGAGACCAGCGGCATTCCCTGATCCACGACCGCGCCTGCCTCCATCAGATACAGGCTCTGGCAAGACGGCAAGAACCAGACGTTCCGGCGGACGCCGGCCTGCCGGAGCGTTTCGGCAAGATACGGAAAGCCGTTCACCTTCGGCCGGATGGCCATGGCTCGCTGCTGCGCGGCCTGGAGGGTTGCGATCGCGTTGCTCACCTGCTTGCTCCTCGTCGGAATGGGCACGCCGGCCCACGAATTGGTCAATCGATCGGGACGTCGGTCAAGCCATGTTCCCGCGCCACCTTCTCCAGCAGTTGCCGGAGCGTCGCTTGTTCCTCGGTCGTCAGGTTGCCGAAGAACCGCCGATCGTTGCGGTTCGCGATGCGGGCGAGTTCGGGCAGGACGCGAGCGCCTTCCGGGGTCAGCGACAACAGTTGAACCCGGCCGTCCTCCGGGTGCGGACGGCGCGTTGCCCATGCCTTGCGCTCGAGGCGGTCCAGCACTTTCGAAGTTGCCCCGCGCGTCATCCCCAAGGCATCCGCGAGCGCTCCGGGCGTCGATTCCTGCTGGGCGGCGAGATATCGGAGGGCGACCCATTCCGCGACGGTGGTTTGCCGTTCCTGCAAGGCCCGCGCGAACGCCGCGGACACCGGATTGGACACCCGACGCAGCCAGAATCCCAGGTGCGCCTCCAACGGCGGCAGGGACGACGGAGAAGGATCGGACATTTGCGGCGCCTGGACGATAACGACGTCTCGTACGACCACCGCGATAATAGTTTCCCCGGAAACTATTTGTCAAGCGGAACCGCGCGTCCACTTGGCGGTTCGCAAGGGCTTGCGACCACGACCGAACGATGTCGGCGGGCAAGCGCGCGAACGGCCGGGCATGGAATCTTCCATGCCCGGCCGCTCGATTTCGATGCGCGTCCGCGAATATCTCAGTCGCGCAAGGCGTTGAATTCGTCGGCGTCGACGCTGGCGACGCGGCGGCTGAGGGCGAGGATGATCGCCAGGCCGACCGCCGCCTCGGCGGCGGCGATGGCGATGATGAAGACGGCGAAACCCTCGCCGTAGAGGGTGTTCGTTTCGCGGGCGAAGGCGACGAGCGTCACATTGACGGCGTTGGTCATCAATTCGACGCACATGAAGATGATCAGGATGTTGCGCCGGGTGAGCACGCCCATCATGCCGATGATGAAGAGCGCCGCGCTCAGGAAGAGAAAATGGTTCGTCGTCAAGGTGCCCATCGGTCGTTTCGTCGCTCCCTCGTCTTCGCTCGCGATCCTAGCGCCGTTCGCCGACGGTCGTGTATTTGTCCGGATCGCGGACCAGGATCAATTCCCGGGTTCCTTCCAGCGCGGCGGTTTCCTTGCGATCGGCTTCGGTGATCGGCGCTTCGCCGTCCGGCCCGGTCGGCAGCGCGACCTCGGTGCCACGCGGGTGGCCGAGCGAGATGGTGCCGCGGCGCAAGCCGAATTGCTCGCCGAGCCGTTCCGGCAGCGCCAGGACGATGGCGCCGATGACGCCGACCAGCAGGACCAGCGAGACGATCTCGAACGGCAGCGCGTACTGGTTGTAGAGGATGTAGCCCATTGCCTGCGCCGGGCCGCCGACCAGCCCGATCAGTTCGGGCGTCGCGTTGCCGGTCGGCGCGGTGAAGGTCCGGTTGATGATGGCGAGGCCGACTTCGAGGAGCAGGATGAGGCCGAGCAAGACGCCGACCACCCGTTGCACCGGCCGCCCGGCGTGCAATTCGGGGAGATTGTCCGGATCGACCAGCATGATCGTGAAGAGGACGAGGACGAGCATCGCCCCGGCGTAGACGATCACCTGGACCGCGGCCAGAAACTCCGCGCCGAGCATGACGAAGATGGCGGCGACGTTGAAAAAGGTGATGACGACGAAGACGGCGGCGTGGACCGGGTTGCGGGAAACGACCACCCCGACCGCCGCCAGCAGACAGACGGCCGCCAGAATGTAGAAGACGATCGCGTCAAGCGTCATGCTCGTATCCTCAGAACAACTGGCCGTTGCCGGCGAGCCGGATCAACGCCGTGACGATGATGTTGATCAGCACCAGCGGCAGCAGCACCTTCCAGGCGATGCCCATCAACTGGTCGTAGCGGAAGCGGGGCAAGGTGGCGCGGAGCCAGACGTAGAAGAAGAGGAAAAAGACCACCTTCACCAGCAGCCAGAAGATGCCGAGAACCCAGAATCGATCGGAACCGGGGCCGTCGATGCCGCCGAGAAACATCGTCGCCGCGAACAGCGAAACGATGATCATGTTGATGTATTCGCCGAGGAAATAGAACGAAAAGCGGAACGCCGAATATTCGGTGTGGAAACCGGACACCAGTTCCGTTTCCGCTTCCGGCAGGTCGAACGGCGCGCGGTTGGTTTCGGCCACCGCCGCGATCAGGAAGATGACGAAGGCGAGCGGTTGGGACAGGATGAACCAGTTCGGCAGCGTCACCGGCCCGAGTTGGAGGCTGGCCGTTTGCAGCAGCATGATCTGGCGGACGCTGAGCGACTGCGACAGGAGAAAGATGCCGACCAGCGAGAGGCCGAGGATGATTTCGTAGGAAATCACCTGCGCCGCCGAGCGGAGCCCGCCGAGGAGCGAATAGCGATTGGCCGAGGCGTAGGCGCCGAGGATGATCCCGTAGACGCCGATCGAGCCGAACGCCAGCAGAAAGAGGGCGCCGACGTTGAGATCGGCGACGAAGAGATTGACCGGGTGTCCAAAGACTGTGATCTGGTTGCCGAAGGGGATGACGGCGACGCGGACGACGGCGGCGACGAAGACGACCAGCGGCGCGAAGTAGAAGACCAGGCGGTCGGCGGCGGCCGGAATGAGGTCTTCCTTGCCGAGCAGTTTGATGCCGTCGGCGATCGGCTGGAGCAAGCCGTGCGGCCCGGTCCGGGTCGGCCCGAGGCGGTCTTGCATGGCGGCGAGCACCTTGCGCTCGAACCAGGTCATGTAGGCCATGCCGACCAGCAAGACGTTCATGAAGATGAACGCCACGACGAATGTCACCCAGATCGGTTGCGGCTCCATGCCGTCCGCTCGCCCCCTTCGCGTCCCGTTTCGCGCGCGCTCCGAGACTGGCCGCGACGTGCGGTCCGTCCAGCGGCGTATTCTACCCGGTCCACGGCGAGGGCGGAAGGCCGGCGCGCACGCCCGCCCGGCTCGCGGGGCGCGGACGTATGCTGAATGGCGCGCGGCGCCGCGTCGCGGCGGCCGTTGACAGACAGAGCGCGGAATTGTGGATGGAGACTCGCCATGTACTTCAAGCAATTCCTCGACGAGCGTTGCGGATGCGCGTCGTATCTCGTCGCCTCCCGCGTGACCCATGAGGCCGCGGTCATCGATCCGGCGCTGGACATCGCGCCGTACGCAGATCTGCTGCGGCAGCGGGACTTCCGGCTTCGCTACGTGATCGACACTCACGTCCATGCCGACCACGTCTCCGGGGCGCGCGCCCTGGCCGCCGCGACGGGCGCCGAACTTTGCCTTCATGCGGGCGCGAACGTCGCCTATCCATTTCGCCCGCTCCACGATGGCGAAGACTTGCCGCTGGGCACGCTCCGGTTGCACGTGCTGCATACGCCGGGGCATCGGCCCGAATTGATCTCGATCCTGATCGTCAATCCCGAGCGCAGCCCGGAGCCGTCGATGGTGCTGACCGGCGATTCGCTGCTCGTCGGCGATGTCGGCCGGCCCGATTTCGGCGGCGGCGACCCCGCCGCGCAATACGACAGCATCACCCGCCTCTTGCGGCTGCCCGATTGGGTGGCGGTGTTCCCTGGGCATTTCGAAGGGCCGTGCGGAAAAGGGATGTGCGGCCGTCCGAGCACGACGATCGGCTTCGAGCGGTTGTTCAATCCGTTGCTGCGGCTGGAGCGGCCCGAATTCGTTGCCAATCTCAGCGAAACGGTTCCCGCGCGCCCGCTCAACCTGACCGCCATCGAATCGACGAACCGGGGCGTGGCCGATCTGCCGTGGGCGATGCTGACGACCACGACGTCGATCCCGGAGATCGAGGTCGACGAGTTGGCGCGACTGGGACCGGATGTGGCGGTGCTCGATGTGCGCGAGCCGAGCGAATTCGCGCAGGGTCACGTTCCCGGCGCGCTCAACGTGCCGCAGGCGGACCTCGCTTCGCGCCTCGCCGACGTGCCGCGCGACCGGCCGCTCGCGTTGATCTGCCAGGCCGGCGCGCGTTCGCTGCGGGCCGCGCAGTTTCTGGCCCAGGCCGGATTTCGCGATCTCGTCAGCGTGCGCGGCGGCACGGGAGCCTGGATCGCCGCCGGCCGGCCGGTCGAGCGGGATGCGACCGGCGAGCCGGCGGTTGCTGTGGTCGAGACCGAATGGGCGCACGCGGGCGGGCATACCGTGTCCGCGTGATCGACGCCGGATCAGGCGACACGACCTGCAATGCCAGGCGGCGCCCGCAGTCTGCGCGCCTGTCCGCTTACAATCAACACGAGACGAAAGCGCATTTCCCGGCTTTCTCGTGCTGGCGACAACGATTTCCGCGGCGCCTCAAGGATAGCGATCATGGCGAATATCCGACTCGTTCGGCCCCAGGGCGAAGATCGACCCGATGATGAAACGCTGAGGCGCGCCATCGCGCATGTCATGGAGTCCGGCGAAGATGTCGTGATCGATGTCGATCGGCGAACCGTCGCCGTGATGATTTCGCCGGAAGCCTATGCCGACCTGCAGCGGGCGCGAGATCGCGATCGTCGGCGCCGTCTCGTCGCCGAATTGGATCGGGAAGCGCTTGAATCCGACGGCGAGCCGCGCGCCTTGACGGATGAGGAAATTGAGGACGTTGCGGTAGAGGTGGGCAAGGAAATCAACCAGAGCATCACGGATCGACTCTACGCCGAGGTTTGGCGCAACAAGCGCGGCGACGCGAGTTGAGTGGTGCGGATAATTCTGGATGCGAACGTAGTCCTCGCCTACCTGGGCTCGCAAAAACCAGAGCAAACGGCGATTCACGCCATTTTCCTTGCGGCAGAGTCATCAAAACTGACACTGCTTCAGTCGCAATGGACGACAGAAGAAATTTTTCGGGTGGCGCAAGAACGGCCGGCGATCGCCGCCCGAGTGTCAACTCAGCGGTTGAACCGCGTCGCCGAATGGATTGCTCGCATCTCGACGCCCGCCGTCATGCCGAAACCACCGTTTCCATCGGTCTGCCGCGATCCGAACGATGATGGGATCGTGGCGACGGCGATCGCAAGTGAAGCGGATATGGTCGTCACGCTCGACCGGGATTTGCTTGACCTCGGTGAGTATGGCGGCGTCTTGTTCATGAAGCCGGGCGCGGCGTTGGCAGTGCTGCGGGCCGAGGGGGTCAACCTGGACTGAGAGCCCTCCAGGAAGTTGAGCCGGGCCGGCCTTGAAGCCGTCCACCGCGCTGGCGACGCAGATTGGGCGCGATGAGACGCGCGTTATCGCGCCGCCTCGCAGTGCGACGCTTCCTCGATTCGTATCCCCGTCAACCCCCTCACGACCGACGACACCTGCTCCTCCAGCGGTGGCCAGGGAAAGTCCGGCAGGGCCGCGCGCAGGCTGACCAGGCCGTGCAATCCCGGCCAGACATCCGTCGCGACCCGGAACGGGTCGGCGGGCGGCGCGACGCCGGCGCGCATGCAGGCGCCGATCGCATCGACGAGCGTCGCGAACGCCGCGTCGCCGGCCGGTCCGTCCGGGGCGGCGCCGCCGGCTGGCGTGCGTGTCGGTCCGAACAGGATGCGGTAGGGACCCGGCAAGTCGGCGGCGAATCGGCAGTAGGCGAGACACCCGGCCAGCAGTTTGGCCGTTGGCTCCGTTTGTTGCGCCGTCGCCGTTTCGATCGCTCGCCGCAGCGCCTCGAAATGTTCTTCCCGCACCGCGTGGAGCAGATCGTCCCGACTGCGG
>JAICJJ010000032.1 GCA_025928535.1 Thermomicrobiales bacterium | reverse complement strand
TGCGATCCGCAAGCCGAAGGAGCACCCGGTCGCGCAGCCGGGCGATTTGGTCCAAGTCGACACGATGCACCTGACCCCGCTGCCGGGGGTCGAGCGGCGGCAATTCACGGCCGTCGATGTCGTCTCCCGCTACGGCGTCGTCGGGGTGCGCTCGTGCGCCACCGCCGGCACGGCCCGCGATTTCCTGGCCGACTTGCACGACCGTCTGCCGTTTCCGCTCAAAGCGATTCAAGTCGATGGCGGCAGCGAATTCATGGCGGAGTTTGAAGCGGCCTGCCAGGCGCAGGGCGTGCAGTTGTTCGTGCTGCCGCCCCGCTCCCCCAAACTCAACGGACGGGTCGAACGGACCAATGGCACGAGCCGCCGGGAGTTCTGGGAACTCTACGCCGGCGACTTGGAATTGCCGCCGTTGCAAGCGGCGCTGCGTGCTTGGGAGGAACACTACAATCACGTCCGGCCGCACCAAGCCTTGGGGTGCCAAACCCCCGCCGAGTTCCTCGCCGCCGCGCCCGACGGCAACGTGTAGCGCAGGTCCTGAACGAGGACAGGTCGTTGACGATCGCGCGACGCGCCTCGTATACTCGCCCGAGCGTCCTGGGGGCGTAGCTCAGCTGGGAGAGCGCTACAATCGCACTGTAGAGGTCGGGGGTTCGAGTCCCCCCGCCTCCACCAGGAAAAACGCCGCGGCCCGGTCAGATGACCGGGCCGTTGTCATCGGTGCGCCGCCATGGCGAGGTCAGTCCGCCGGCTGTGGCCGCCACTGCCCGGCGCCGCTCGGCGGCAGCTCGCGTTCCGTTCGCGCCGTCGACCGCGGCTCGTCGCGCCGGCCGTCCGCCGCAATGCGGCTCGATGGCCGGCCCGTCGGCGGCCCGACCAGATCGGGCGCGGGGCGCGGCGTGTCGAACAACGCTTCCAGTTGATCGCCTTCGATCGTCTCTTCCCGAATCAGCAATTGGGCAATCGCTTCGAGTTTGTCGACCTGTCCCGCCAGAATCGTTTTCGCCCGTTCATGCGCTGTTTCGACCAATTCCCGGATTTCCTGGTCGATCTGGTAGGCGACCTCGTCGCTGTAGTTGCGTTGCTCGCTGATTTCCCGACCGAGGAAGACGAGTTCGTCTTTCTTGCCAAACGCGAGCGGGCCGAGCGTGCGACTCATGCCGAACTCGGTCACCATCCGCCGCGCCACGGCGGTCGCGCGCTCGATGTCGTTGGCGGCGCCGGTCGACTGCGCTTCGAACACCATCATCTCGGCGACGTGGCCGGCCATGAAGACCGCCAGTTCATCTTCGAATTGCGCTTTCGTCTTGAAGAGACGGTCTTCGTCCGGCACCACCCGCGTGTAGCCGCCCATCATGCCGCGGGCAACGATGCTCACCTTCCGCACCGGATCGGCGTTCGGCAGCATCCGGGCCACCAGCGCGTGCCCCGCTTCGTGGTACGCCGTCATCGTCCGCTCGCGTTCGGAGATGACGCGGCTCTTGCGTTGCGGCCCGGCGATGACCCGATCGATCGCCTCCGTCAATTCGTCGCGGCCGACCGTCTTCCGGTTGCGCCGGGCCGCCAGAATCGCCGCTTCGTTGACCAGGTTTTCGAGATCGGCGCCCGAAAAGCCGGGCGTCTGCCGCGCCAGATTTTCGATCGAAACGTCTTCTTCGAGCGGCTTGCCGCGGGCGTGCACTTCGAGAATCGCCCGCCGCCCCTGGATGTCCGGGCGGTCGAGAATCACCTGCCGGTCGAACCGCCCTGGCCGCAACAGGGCCGGGTCGAGCACGTCCGGCCGGTTCGTCGCCGCGATCACGATCACGTTGGTCGAACTGTCGAAACCGTCCATTTCGACCAGAATCTGATTCAGCGTTTGCTCCCGCTCGTCGTGGCTGCCGCCGAGACCGGCGCCGCGCTGCCGTCCGACCGCGTCGATCTCATCGACGAAGACGATGCAGGGCGCATTGCGCTTGGCCTGATCGAACAGGTCGCGGACGCGGCTGGCGCCGACGCCGACGAACATCTCGACGAATTCCGAGCCGGAAATCGAGAAAAAGGGCACGCCCGCTTCGCCCGCCACCGCCCGCGACAACAGCGTCTTGCCGGTGCCTGGCGGGCCGACCAGCAGCACGCCGCGCGGAATGCGGGCGCCGAGCGAGGCGAACTTGTCGGGATACTTCAGAAACTCGACGACTTCGACCAGTTCTTCCTTGGCTTCTTCGACGCCCGCCACGTCGCTGAACGTGACGGTCGGCTTGTTGCCGGTGAAAAGCCGCGCCCGGCTCTTGCCGAACGACATCGCCTGATTGTTGGTTCCCTGCGCCTGCCGCATCATGAAGACGAAGACGCCGATCAGGAAGACGGTTGGCAACAGGAAGGTCAACGCGCCAATCCAGTTGCCCCAGCGACTGGCGGGGTTGAACACGATCAGGTCGGGCGGCAACGTCGCCGGATCGACGCCATAATTCTTGAGCGCCGTCAACAGATCGGTATTTTGCGGAATGGTCGTGACCGCGTTGCGCCGGCCAGCGTCCGGCACGTACTGAACGGTGATTTCGCTGCTGTCTTCGTTCTGGGTCAGGTGGGCGACCTTGTTGTCACGCAGTTCGGCGACGACGTTGCCGAAACTCCGCGGCGTCGGGCCGCTGTCGCCGCCGATCAACGTGAACCAGAGCGCAACGACCGCGACGATCAGGACGATCCAGACGAAGCCGTTGCGTAGCCATTTGATGTCGCCCATCAGGTTCTCCCCGCGACGAGGCAGCCGTTCATCGGACACGCCATCGCTTCGCCGCGAACCCGCAGTATAGCGTACGCATCTTTCACGCCTCGCCAATCAAACTCGGATCGAGCACCGCGACATAGGGCAGATTGCGATACTTGCCGGCGAAATCGAGCCCATAGCCGACGACGAATTCGTCCGGAATGGTGAAGCCAATCTTGTCCACCTGCACGTCGACCGCGTCCGGCTTTTCTTTCTTCAACAACGCCACCACCGTGATGTCCGCCGGATTCCGGCGACGCAGCACATCGAGCAAGTATTGCAATGTCAGGCCGCTATCGACGATGTCTTCGACGACGACGAGGCGGCGGCCTTCGATTTCCTGATTGAGGTCTTTCAGAATCCGCACCACGCCCGAACTGCGCGTCGCGTCGCCGTACGACGACACGGCCATGAAATCGATCTGGAGCGGGACGGTCATCGCTTTCATCAGATCGGTCATGAACGCGACTGCCCCGTTCAGCACCCCGACCATCAGCGGCACGTCGGCGCCGAATTCGGCGTCGAGTTCGCGCGCGATTTCGACGATCCGCCGGTCGATCTCTTCTTCCCCGATCAACACCCGGCGCACGCCCTGCGCGCGCAATTCCGCCGTTTCGGTCATGCCGTCTCCCCCAGCCCCTGGTCGCATCGACGCAAGCGGAGCGCGCCGCCTGTGCGGGCGACCATCCAGCCGGCGCCGATCTCGATCGCCCCGCCCCGGCCCGGCTCCGTCAAGCCGAGCGTCGCCGCCGTCCGCTCGTCAGAGAGTTCCACATCCGGCGCCGTTTCGGCCACCCACGTGCGCAGCGCCCGCCGCCGCAGCGCCGTCGGCTCGGCCAGCAACGGCGCGATCCGCACGTTGCCATCGGCGTCGCGCGCTCGTTCGAGCACCCGAGCCGCGAGCGCCGCCAGTGTTGCATCTTCGTCGGCGGTGAGCGCCGCATGCCGAACGAGCGCGTCGCGCGCGCCCGGCGCGATCCGTTCCAGCAGCGGCAGCGCGTCGTGCCGAATCGCGTTGCGGCGAAACGCGCGATCGCCATTCGACGGATCCTCGATCGGTTCGAGGCCGGCCGCCGCGAGGTAGGCGCGCAGCGTCGCCCGCGACTCGCTCAACAAGGGCCGCCAAACCGGAACCACGGTAGGCTCCTCGCCCGCCTCCGGCCACCATGGCACGACCCGCTCCGTCCATTCGGCCATCGCCGCCGCCCCGCGCAGGCCCGCCCCGCGCAGCAGATGCAGCAGCATCGTCTCGGCCTGGTCGTCCGCCTGGTGGGCAAGAACGAGCGCGGCCGCCCCCTCGTCGCGCACGACCGCCGCCAGCGCGCGATAGCGTTCCCGCCGCATCGCCTCTTCCAGGCCGACGCCGGGATGCTGCCGCAGGTTATTGCCGGGGATATGTCGTTCGGTGAACGGCAGGGTGAGGCGCGACGCCAGCGCCCTGGCTCGTTCGCACTCGGTCGCGGACGCCGGCCGTCGCCCATGATCGACATGGGCCAGCGCGACCCGCGCATCCGCTGGCGCAGCGATTCGACTGAGCGCCAGCGCCAACGCCAGCGAATCGGTTCCACCGGAAAAGCCGACGACCAGCTTCGCGGCCGCCAAGGCTGGACGGCGCCGCCAACGCGCCAGCAGGCGTTGTTCGAGCCCCAACAATGTCGGCCGCGGCAAGATGTCGTTCACGGGTTTTGGCGCGCCCATCGTTCCGAGCGTGCTCCCCTCGCCGGCGCATTGGGAAAGGGGTGGGGGTGAGGGTTCTTCGGGATCGGTGCCGACGGGTGGACTCGAACCACCGGCCAAGGGCTTATGAGTCCCTTGCTCTGCCTCTGAGCTACGTCGGCAAGACGGGATTCCCGCGCGAAGCAGTGTACCCCAGCCGCAAAAACAGCGGCAAACCTGCGGTCGGCGATGTTACGCCCCGCCGTTCGCCTGCGGTCTCGGCCGCCCCGCCGTTCCCCGTTTTTGCTCGGCGTCTCCGGTTGCCTGCGGCGCGAAGACGGTCGACGCATCGCACTCCATCGCCATGAACCGATCGAGAAACGCCGCGGCGCGTTCCACGGCGGCCGCTGACACGGCGGCGCCGAATTCGACGCTTGCCTGCCGGGCGTCGCCGAGCGCGCCGTTGTCGGTGATTTCGTCGAACCAGAGCGGCGCCGCGAGCCGGTGGCCGTCGCGCGGATCGGTGAAGGGCAACGCCGGCGGCCGGACGGCGCCCGCCGCCAGCGTTTCCCGGTGGACGATGTCCGGCTGGAGCGCCAGGCCGAGCGACGCTTCGAGTTCGCAAGCATGGCCCCAGCGCTCCGTCCGGACCCCTTCCCGAATGACGTCGTCCACCAGCGTGAAATAGAACAGGTAGGCGGCGGGGATGCCGTGCTCGAAGCGCAGTTTCGTCATCAGCACATCGAGCGCGCCCTGATTGCCGGCGTGGCCATCGACGATGAAGATCCGCCGCGCGCCGTGCCGCCGCAAACTCCGCGCGACATCGAGCACGACCGCCTGAAACGCATCGGGCGAAATCGTCATCGTTCCCGGAAAGCGCATGTGGTGATGGCTGACGCCGTAGGGAAGCGCCGGCGCCACGACCGCGCGCGGGTAGACTGCCTCGGCGATGCGCCGCGCCAATCCCTGGGCGATCGCGGTATCCGTTTCGAGGCTCAGATTCGGGCCGTGCTGCTCGGTCGCACCGACCGGAATGATCGCCACGTCCGCCCGGCCCAGCGCTGCGCCCGCTTCCGGCGAGGTCATCTTCGCCAATTCGACGACGCGCCGATCATCGCTCATCGTGCGTTTTCCCCTTCTCTCGTGTGCATGAAACATGTCGCGCTGTCGCGATGCCGGCGCCATCAGAAGTCAGCGCGCGGCGCCCGCCGTCAGGCCGCGAACCATGAAGCGCCAGACCGGGATCGCCAGCAGCAGCGTCGGCAGTGTGCCGAGCGCGATGCTCGCCATCAGCAACCCCCAGGAAACGTCCGGGTTCGCCGAAATCGTCGCTAGAATGACCGGCGCCGTCCGGCGGTCGACGCTGGTCGTGATGAGCAAGGCGAACAGGAATTCGCCATAGGCGAGCATGAAGGCGAAGAGCCCGGCGCCGACGAGGCTCGGCAGCGACAACGGCAGGGTGATGTCCCGGAGAATCCGCCACGGCGACGCCCCTTCGAGTTGGGCCGCTTCGTCGATCTCCGGCGGCACGTTGCGGAAGTAGAGCGTCAGCACCAGGATCGTGAATGGCAGCGTCAGGACGGAATAGATCGCGATCAACGCCCAATACGAATTGAGCAACCCGAGGCGCTGGACGATCGCGTAATACGGCGCCGCCAGCGCCACGGTCGGAATCAGCCGGCTGAGCAGGATGAAATTGAACGCCGCGCCGCGTCCGGGAAAGCGGAGCCGAGCGAAGGCGTATGCGGCCAGACTGCCCAACGCCAGATTGACGAGCATGACCGCCGACGCGACCAGAAACGAGTTGAGGAGGGTCCGCGGCACGTAGCGCACCTCGTTCGAGATCATGCTCCGCAACGCGCCGCGTTGCTCGTAGGTGCTCGGAATGCGGCCGGTGAAGATGTAGTCGTAATTGCCCAGGAACGGTCGATCGGCGAACCAATGCGGTGGAAACGAGATCAGATTGCCTTCCGGAATGACGCTGCCAATGCCGACCAGCACGAACGGCCCGAACCAGAAGATGGCCAGGAGCAACGCCCCGACGTAGACGACGACGCGTTGCAACGGCGATCGGCGGCTCATCCCGCATCCTCCAGAATCGCGCCGCGCGGCATCGCCCGCAGCAAGGCGAAGATCAGGAGCAGCGAACCGACCGCGATCAGAAGCGCGAGCGCGGCGCCGCGGCCGAAATCGAGCATCTTGAAACTCTCGGCCCAGGTGAAATAGGTCAGCATCGTCGTCGCTGACCCGGGTCCGCCGTGCGTCAGTGAATAGGTGATGTCGAAGTTGGTGATCGCCATGAGCGCTTCGTAGAGCGCGACGATGACGATCATCGGTCGGAGCGCGGGCAGGGTGATCGCCCGAAACCTGCCGAACGTGGTCGCGCCGTCGAGCGCGGCCGCTTCATGGAGTTCTTGCGGGATTGCCTGCAGCGCCGCGAGCAGCAGCAATGCCGCCAGCGGCACTTGCGTCCAGACGAAGACGACCACCACCGCGAAGCGGGCCAGATTCGGCGTCGTCAACCACTCGATGTGCTCGTGAATGATCCCGAGCGAGTACAGCCCGGCGTTTAGCGCGCCCCAACTGTCGAGAAAGATCCATTGCCAGATGATGCCAGCGGCGCTGGCCGGGATCGCCCACGGCAAGAGCATGCCGGCCCGCAGCGCGGTGTTGCCCCAGAACGGCTGGTCGAGCAGCAGCGCCACCAGCACGCCGAAGAGGACGAGCAGCGGCACGACGACCGCCGCGAAGCCGAGCGTCGTCACCGCCGCGTCGGTGAAATAGCCGCTGGCGATGACGTCGCGGTAATTCTGGAGGCCGACGAATTCCGGCGGAAAGATCGGCGACTCGATGCGCGTGCTTTCGTAGATCGCCTGCCCGAACGGATAGAAGGTGAAGAGCGCGATTACGGCCAGGGCCGGCGCGATCATCAGCAGCGCCGTCCGCGCCTGACCGCGCGGCAGGCCGGCGCGGGAGGACAGGTCCACATCGGCGGCTGGCTGGACTGCCGTCGGCACGGCGCGCGGTTGGCTCACGGCTGCTCCTCCGCGACGAACGGGTGGCGGCGCCGCCTGCCGCGCCGCCACCCGTTCGCGCCTTACCCGCCGACCCGCGACTTGAGCTCGTTCCAGTTTTTGGCCGACGCGCTCAACGCGTCATCGGCGCTGATCTCGCACGCCATCGCCTTGGCGTATTGCTGCCGGAAGAATTCGCTCCAGATGCCGTACCAGATCGATTGCCGCCGAGCGCGGGCCTTGTCGAGCTGCTGCCGCCACAGATCGACGTCGACCCATTGCGAAAACGCCTTCTGGACGTCGGGATCGTCGAAGAGCGGCTTTTGCCCGAAACCAAGGCCATTTTCGACCGCCCAACGCTTGGCGACCGGGTACTGGCCGTCGACTTCGCCGCCGAAGTACTGGATGAACTTGCCGGAAGCGTCGATGACGTCCTGGCCCCGAGCGACCGCCATTTGCGTCATGTTGTAGAATTTGGCGAAGCCGTAGCACTCGTGCGTGTCGCCCGGCATCAACGCCAGTTTGAACCGCCCCGCCAGCGGCGAGGTCGCCTTGTTGTTCAGCGCGGCCAGGTTGTAGTTGTACATCACCGAAAAGGCGTGCTTGCCGGTGTTCATCGCCTTGACGACGTCGGTTTCGTGCGGCACGAAGGTCAGGATCTTGTCCTTGTTGCGAGCGTCGACCAGCCACTTGAACTGGACGTTGGCCGGTTGCTCCGCCTTGTCCCAGAGCGGGTCCCTGTTGTCATCGATCAGTTCGCCGCCGCGGCCGAAGACCATGCTCGTGTAGACCTCGGTGATCGTCGGCAAGGTCTGGTCGAGCTCATAGATGAAGGGGTATTCCATCCCCTTTTCCTTGAGCGTCAGCGCCTGCTGCGTCACCTCATCCCATGTTTGCGGCGGCGCGCCGATGCCAGCGTCGGCCAGCGCCTGCTCGTCGTACATGAAGGTGATCGTGTCGGCGTAATAGGGCAGCCCGTAGACCTTGCCGTCGTAGGTCATGTCTTGCCAGGCGAAGCCGAGAATCTTGTCCTTGTAGCCGTCGACCCAATCGAAATGGGCGTCGAGCGGCACGACCCATCCCGCCTTCGCGAATTCTTCCAGCCAATCGCCGCCGTTGTAGGCGACATCGGTCGGCGTCTGCGACCGGAAACGATTGACCATCGTTTCGTGGTAGGCGTTCCAGGCGAAATCGCTCAGCGTGACGGCGATTTCGGAGTTGGCGGCCTGGAACGCCTTGATGTTGTCCTGAACCAGTTCGACGCCGTAACTCCAGACAATGAAATCGAGATTCGTCGCCGCGCTCGCGGCTCGGGAGCGCGTCAGGAATGCCGGGAGGGTCAGCGCGGCCGCCCCGCCGACGAACGCGCGACGATTGACGCGCGCCGTCGCAATCCGGTCGTGAAGTCGATGCTGCCCGAGCGTGGTCATCGTCAACTCTCCCCGGCCGCTGGCGCGGCCTCGCTCGCCTCCTCCCGCCATTGGAAGGAAGCCGTCGTCTCCCGGAGCAAGAGATTCGTCGCGAGCGTGCGCACCTCCCTCGTTGGATCGCGCCCATCGGCGGCGCGGCGTAAGACCGACTCGGCCGCCAAACGGCCTGCTTCGACGACCGGCAGGTCGATCGTCGTGATGCCAGGGACGGCGTAGCGAACCGCATCCGGATTGCCGAAAGCGACGAGCGACAGATCGTCCGGCACCCCCGCGCCGAGGTCGCGCGCGGCCCGCAACGCGCCAAGCGCCATCACGTCGCCGCCGACGAACAGCGCCGTCGGCCGCGCTGACCAGAGGGCATGCAGCGCCGCGCGGCCGCTTTCGAACGAGTAATCGCCTTCGGCCAGCAATCGGCGATCCGGTTCGATCCCCGCCGCGCGCAACGCCGCTTCGTAGCCGGCGCGCCGGAGACGGCCGGTAAAGCGGCCGGACGGGCCGGCGATGTGGGCGATGCGTCGATGGCCAAGATCGAGCAGGAGCCGCGTCGCCTGCCGCGCGCCGCCAAAATGGTCGAACCGGATTTGGTCGAGCGGCGCGTCGTCGGGCAAATGCCGGTTGATGACCACGACCGGCGGGCCGGCGCGCTGCGCCCGGAAGAGATGTTCGTTGTCGATGTCGAGCACGGACGACGAAAAGAGGATCAGGCCATCGACCCGCTTGTCGAGCAGCACCTCGATGGTGCGCCGCTCGGCCTCGACATCGGGCGCGCTGGCCAGCAGCAGATCGTAGCCGGCAGCGCGGCAGGCGGCTTCGGCGCCGAGCAGCACGGGAGGATAGAGCGAGTTGGTCAATTCGGAGATGACCAGCGCGATGGTCCGTGTCCGGTTGGTCGCCAGGCTTTGCGCAAGCCGATTCGGCCGGTAGCCGAGCCGGTCGATCGTCGCCAGCACGCGCCGGCGCGTCTCCTCCGTCATCTCCGCATGACGACCGTTCAGAACGTTGGAAACGGTCGAAACCGAAACGCCCGCTTCCCGTGCGACCGAACGGATCGTGACGTTGTTCGCCATCGGCTGTACCGCTTTACTAATCCGGTACAGCAATCCTAACGAGCGGCATGGCGGATGTCAACAGACAGCGGCCGCCCGGACGTCCGTCAATGTTGTGTGCGGGGCGCGGCGCGTGTGCCCCATCGTCGGCCTGAGTGGTCATGCCGAGGGCCGACCACGGCATGAACAACCGAATTTTTCACGGCAGCGCCGCGGAGGTTCGCGCCGATGTCGGCGCGCGAGCATGGCGCGATGCGGCGGCTCCCCCGATGGTCCCGGGAGTTAATTTGTTTCTTTCACGCCGGCGTGGCGCCGCCGCCAGGTCGCGAGCGCCGTCGTCGCTCGTCCCGCCGTTGTTGGAGTCGTCTAAAATGGAACATTATGTAAATACAACAACAGGAGATGGACGGGCGGCTGCCGTCTGGAGCCAGCGCCGCGTGAAAGAAACAAATAAACTCCCAGGACGATCGGGGGATGCGACCAACGGCACGGCGAGCGCTCCCCGCCTCCCCGCCTCCCCGCCTCCCCGCCTCCCCGACTTCTCGACTTCTCGACTCCTCGACTCCTCAACCCGTTCTTCCCGACTCCCGTCCTGGCGTACCATTGGGGCACGAGCCCGCGCGGCGGCGTCCGCCGGTTCGTCAGCGCTCGTGCGGACAGAGGAGTGCTCCATGGTCTCGGCGATCGACCGGCCACGTCAGGCCGATCTTCCCCCCCACGGCTCCGGACTCGCCCCGGGCGACCTTGCGACCCTCGAATCGATCGAGCGGCGACTGCTCTGGCTGTCGACGCAGATCATCCACCACGCCAACAACGTCCGCCCCAATCCCGACAAGACCAAGGTTGGCGGGCACCAGGCGTCGTCGGCGTCGGTCGCCACCATCATCACCGCCCTCTACTTCCAGTTCTTGCGGGCCGGCGACCGCGTCAGCATCAAACCGCACGCCTCCCCCATCTTCCACGCCGCGCAATACCTGCTCGGCCGGCTCGACCGGCGTTACCTGACCATGTTGCGCGAATTCGGCGGCTTGCAGGCGTACCCGAGCCGGACGAAAGACCCGGACAACGTCGATTTCAGCACCGGCTCGGTTGGCCTCGGCGCGGTCGCCCCGGTCTACGCCTCGCTCGCCGCCCGCTACGCCGAAACGCGTTGGGGCCACGTCAGTTCCGACCGTTTCATCACGTTGATGGGCGACGCCGAACTCGATGAAGGCAACGTCTGGGAAACGGTCGCCGAAGAAGCGATCCAGGGGCTCGGCAACACCATCTGGATCGTCGACCTCAATCGCCAGAGCCTCGACCGGGTCATCCCCGGCGTCCGCGCGGCGCGCCTGAAAGCGCTCTTCGCCGGCGCCGGCTGGCGCGTCTTCGAAGCCAAATACGGCTCCCGGCTCGAAACGGCCATGCGCGGTCCCGGCGGCGACGCCTTGCGCCGGCGCATCGACGAAATGAGCAACGAGGAGTATCAGGCGCTGATCCGTCTGGCCGATGGCGCGGAATTGCGCAAGCGCCTGATCCACGCGCCCGACCCGGCCGATCGCGACGACATCGCGCGCAGCGTCGCCGACATTCCCGACGACGGTCTTCGCCGCGTGGTCGCGAACCTCGCCGGGCACGATCTGCCCCGCTTGCTCGAAGTGCTGGCGGAAGCGGACGCCGTCGCCGACGCGCCGGCGGTAGTATTCGCCTACACCATCAAGG
>JAICJJ010000471.1 GCA_025928535.1 Thermomicrobiales bacterium | reverse complement strand
TGTAGGCGCCTTCGTTGATCGCGAGGGCGACGATGCCGGCGATGATCGCGCCGGGACTGGCGACCGCGCCGAGATCGACCTCGCGCGGACCGAGATCGAAGCCGAAAAAGAGATTGGCGCCAAAAAAGACGAAAAAGATCTGCACGATCAGCGGCGTGCCGCGGATCACCAGCACGTAGGCGGACGACAGCCAGCGCAACAAGCGAATCCGCGACATTCCGGCCAGGGCTGAGGCCAGCCCGAGAAGCACGCCAAGCGCCTGCGCGACGATGGCGACCACGATCGTGGTCGCCATCGCGCTCAGGAAGTCGGCGTCCGGCCGGAAGATGCGATCCGCCACAATCGACCATTCGACGTTGATGGCCGGGAGCATGGCCTATCCCTGGGCCGGCGTTCCGGCGGGCGTGGCGGCCGGCGTGGCCGCGCCGGCGTGCAGCGCGAAATCGCTCAGATGCCATTTTGCGAGGATCCGCGCCATCGTGCCGTCCGTGTACATTCCGTCGATTGCGGACTGAACGTCGCCGCGCAGCGCCGTCTCGTCCTTGCGGACGGCGATGCCGACCGGAATGGCGTTGATCGCCTTGCCGCCAAACTCGAACGACGCCGTGTCTTGCCCGATATAGTAGGCGATGACCGGCGAATCGGATTCGTAGGCGTCGATCCGGTTGGCTTTCAGCGCCAGCACGCCGTCGGTGTCGGTCTTGAGCCCGACGACGTCGATGGCGGGCTTGCCGGCTTTTTGACAGTCCGCGCTGGCCTGCTTGAGGGCGTCGAGATTGGTCGAGCCGACCTGCGCGGCGGCGGTATGGCCGCAAAGCGTTTCGAACGATGTGATCGCCTTGGGATTGCCCTTTTGCACCATCAATGATTGACCGACGTTGAGATAATCGACGAAATCGACCACCTTCGCCCGTTCCGGCGTGTTGTTCATGCCGGAAATGATGGCGTCGCAACGATTGGCCTGGAGCGCGGCGATGATGCCGTCGAAGCCGACGTTGGCGAATTCCGCGGCCCGTCCCATCCGCTTCGCGACCTCGTTGCCGATGTCGATGTCGGCGCCGGTCGGTTGGCCGTTTTGCAGGAATTCCATCGGCGGAAACGCCATGTCCGAGCAAAAGACCAGTTTCCCGGCCTGGGCGGCGCTCGGCGCGGGCGCCGGGACCGTCCCGCCCAGGATCGCGGCGAGCAGTCCGAGCGCCACGATGCCGGGACCCCAACGACGATGCATGGCGATTCCTCCTTGCGCGGCCGCGCCGGCCGCGCTGGCGATCATTTCGACCGGGACCGCCCCGGCCGGTTGCTGCTGATTTCGTCCAGGACGCCCGCCACGAGTTCGCCCGCCTCGTCCAGGTGTCGATCGAGCAGTACGATCGCGCCCGGGTCGCGGTTGCGAAAGGCGTCGAGCAACGCCTGGTGCTGCTGCGCTTGTTCGTCCGGGTCGCCGTAGGCCCGATCGGTCACCGAAAGGGCCAATCGCAACTCCATCAGCGCGCGGGACTCGGCGTTCGTCAGCCGGCGGGCTCCAGCGGCGGCGACGATGGCCGTATGGAACGCGGCGTCCGCTTCGATGACGCCCCGCATGTCGCGCTGGCTTGCCGCCGCCTGCATTGCCGCCACGCTGCGTTCGAGTTCGGCGACCGGCGGCGCGGTTGCGCCGAGCAGGGCTTCGACGCCAGCCCGCTCCAGCGCCCGCCGGGTGGCGTAGATGTCCCGCACGTCGCTGGCCGCGATGCGAGCCACTTCCATGCCGCGATGCATGGCATGGGTCAGGAGTCCTTCGCGAGCGAGCAACGCGAGCGCCTCGCGCATCGTCGTCCGCGAGACCCCGACCTGCGCGCTCAGTTCGTTGTCGCGCATCGGCGTGCCGAGCGGGTAGGCGCCGGAGAGCAATTGCTCCCGCAGCGCTTCCGCGACCCGTTCCGCGGTGCGCGTCCGATCGATGGTCAGCGAGCCGGTGGCGCGGTCGTTCATCTTGGCCTCAGCGCGCGACCGCCGCCGACGAGTTCGCCAGGATTTCCGTCAGGCGCTGCGCGACCAATCGGGTTTCGTCGTCGCGCAGTGTTTCGACCACGATCACGAGCGCGTCGTCTTCCACGATGCAGCGAATGCTCGGATTGCCGGCCGCGAGGCTGGCGGCGACGTCGCCGGCGAAAGCCCCAGGCGCGTCGGGGAAGCGAACCACCAGGCAATTGACCGGCGATGGAATGAGCCGTTCGTCGAGGGTGAAGCACATGGGCGTCGACGTGGCGCCGGGCAGGCCGGCGAGATCGGCTGCCAGCGCTTCGACCCGTTCGCGGTAGCGCCGCCAGCGATCGGCCGGGTCTCCGGCGAACCACTCCTGCAGCGCCAGCGTCGTGGCGACGACCGCATGCCGGTCGAGTTTGAAGGCGCGCCCGAATCGACGATATGGACCCGATTCGTGGCGGGTGAAATCGAGCCCGGCGACGGCGGCGATCAGGTCGGATCGGCCGCAGACGAAGCCTCCGGCATTCGGGCCGCCGAAATATTTGGCGCTGAAGCAAGCCAGGTCGGCGCCGTCACGGTTAAAACTGCCCATGATCGCCGTCGGTTCGTTCAGGTACGCGGCGTCGACCAGGGTCGGGACGCCATGAGCGCGGCCGATCGCGGCGACTTCGGCGAGCGGGACCGTGCCGTTTTGGCCGTCGAGGTGCGCCGGCACGAAAAGGGCGGCGGTCCGGGGGCCGATGGCGGCGACGATTTCTTCTCGGCACGTCCGGTCGTCGGCGCCGACTTCGACCAGCCGCGCTCCGGGCAGCATCGCGCAGCGCGCGTATTTGTAGCGATGCCCGCGCTGGATGATGACTTCATCCGGCAGCCCGCTCGGATCGGGAAGTTGCGCCATTTTCGCAGGGTCGGCGCCGGTCATGCAGGCGGCAATGCCGAGCGCGATCGCCGCCGAC
>JAICJJ010000324.1 GCA_025928535.1 Thermomicrobiales bacterium | reverse complement strand
ATCTACGCCGAAGTGATGCGCGATCCGGAAGTGATGCGAGCGATCGAAGACGCGACCCGGCGGGGCGTGGAAGTCCGGCTGATCATGAGCGGCCAACCGGGCGACGACAACAGCAAGCAGCGCGCCGAACTCGCGAACGCGGGGGTGCAGGTCCGGTTGGTCAATCGGCTCTACATTCACGCCAAGATGGTGCTCGTCGATGGCCAGCGCGTATTCGTCGGCTCGCAAAATTTCACGGCGACGTCGCTCGACCAGAATCGCGAAGCGGGCATGATCGTCAGCGATCCGGCCGTCCTGGCGCGAATCGAGCAAACATTCGAGAAAGATTTCGCCGCCGGCAAGCCGGAAGGCGGTTGATCGGGCGGACGGCGTTCCATCCGGCGAACGAGGAGCGATGACGACGATGAGCGATGCAGCCGCGGCCCGGCCGGTTTGGCGATGGGACCCGGAATCGTTGGCCGCCGATCTGGAAGCGGCCGGGTTCGATGTCGATCGCACGGAAGCCAATCTCTCCGACAGCGGCGGCAGCCTGACCGCCCGGCGCGATCGGGGCGACCGGGCCGATCTGGTCGTCGTCGACGCCGGCGGCCGCATCCGGCTACGGGCGACCTCGGTCGCGGCCGAAGACGCGCGCCGGGTGACCGTGGCCGATGTCCCGCTCCGCCTCATCGTCCAGCGCCGGGTCGTCGCCAACGTCACCGGGACGGTCCATACCGAAGACGAATTCAAGGCGATTCTCGGCCAGATCGACGCCCTCGCCGACCCGGACCGCCCCGGTTCCGGCGAAACCGACGCGCCGGCATCATCGTGATCGCCTTCGGCGCCATTGCACCAACGGCTTGCACGGGGTACACTCCGCGCGTTCCGAGCGCCGCCCGAAAATCGATCGCCGCAACCCCTTGACAAACGCGGGGTGTACGTATAGAGTGTGCGTACAGTCAGTCCCGAGGAGCCAAGAGCTCCGGGCCACCGCCCACCGGGACCGGCAACGGCGAGTGATGCTGCGGGGTTTCACTCGGGACCGGGCCGGCCTCCGGGTCGATCGGACGAAGCGCATGCGTTGCGGGGCGACATGCGGGGATGCCGTTCGACGCGGGCAGTGATTCGGAAGCGGGTCCGTCGGGACTGGCCTTTTTTCTGCCCCGGACGGATGCATCCATGCGACGTCAGGGGCTCTGGGCCCACGCCGACTTCATGCGCCTCTGGACCGCATCGACGGTCTCGATCTTCGGCACCCTCATCACGCGCACCGCGCTCCCCTTCGCCGCCATCCTCGTTCTGGGCGCCGGACCGATCGAACTCGGCATGCTGCGGATCGCGGAATTGCTTCCCGCCTTTGCGATCGGGCTCGTGGCGGGCGCCTGGGTCGATCGCCTGCGGCGCCGCCCGATCATGATCGCGGCCGATCTCGGGCGGGCCGCCCTGCTGGCGACGGTCCCCGCCGCCGCGATCGGCGGCGCGTTGTCGCTGCCGCATCTCTATCTGGTCGCCTTCGGCGCGAGCGTTCTGTCGGTCTTTTTCGACGTCGCCTACCAGTCGTATCTGCCGTCGCTCGTCGGTCGGGCCGAACTGGTCGAAGGCAACGCCAAATTGACCGCCGCCGGGGCGGTGGCCGAAGCGGGCGCGTTCAGCATCGGCGGCGTGCTGGTGCAAGCGTTGACGGCGCCGATCGCGATCCTCGTCGACGCCGTCTCGTTTGTCTGGTCTGCCTGGCTGATCGGCCGCATCGCCGCGCCCGAATCGCCGCCGCGCGGCGAAGCCGGCGAACCGCCGACCGCGAATCTCTGGCGCGAAATCGGCGACGGGCTGCGGGCGTTGCGCCGCGATCCGGCGCTGTTGGGCCTCGCGGCCAGCAGCACCCTGGCGCAATTTACCTTCGGCGTCGGCGGCGCAATCTATCTCCTCTACGTCAACCGGGAACTCGGCTTTTCGCCCGGCGTCCTCGGCGTCATCTTCGCCGTCGGCGGCGCCAGTTCGCTCGCCGGGGCGCTCGTCGCCGGCCGCCTGACCCGTTTCGGCATTGGCTCCGTGATGATCGCGGCCCTACTGCTGGCCGCCGTCGGCCAGTTGTTCGTGCCGTTGGCCAAATCGGCCAGCGTTGGCGCGGCAGTTCTGCTCGTCGCCAATCAACTGCTCTCCGATTCGGCGCTGACGGTCTATGAGATTCATGACGTCAGCCTGCGACAAGCGATCGCGCCGGAACGTGTCCTGGGGCGCGTCGTCGCCAGCATCAAGGCGCTCGAAGCGGCGTCGATGCTGGCGGGCGCCTTGCTCGGCGGCATCCTGGGGGAACGCGTCGGTCTTCGGCCGACGCTGTTGCTCTCGGCGGGCGTGTTCGTGCTGGCCGCGCTCTGGCTGGCGTTGTCGCCGGTCCGGAACATCCGGCAGACTCCGGAGCGCGCGGTCGAACCCGCCGCCATCTGACCACGCCCGGAGCCGATCGTGACCGATGCGCTGTTCGATGAAATTCGCGCCGCCGCTCGCGCCGTCGCCGAGACTGCGCGCTTCGTCCGGATCGATCACGAACGGCTGCCGGCGTATGCGGCATCCCTCTCGACCGCCGGTCTGCCGGAGCCGCTCTACGACACGGCCCATCATGTCCGCGCCGACCCGGAAACGACCGCCGCATTCGTGCTGACGCTGGACGCCGTCAATTTCGGCTCCGGCTGGTTTCCGCTGTTGCGGAAACGCCCCGGCATGTCCGGGTACTTCACGATCGCGACGGCCCTGAAAGAACGGTTCGAGCGGCAAGGGCCGCTCGCCGCCGTCGACCTGGCGATGATCACCGCCGCCGACTGCGCCGCCATCTTCGGCCAGGCGGACGCGCCGGCGCCGATCCGGGAGTTGATGGAGCATTTCGCCACGTCACTGCGCGATCTCGGGAGCCTCGTCGAACGCCAATACGACGGCCGGTTCCTGCGCCTGGTCGAAGCGGCCAGCGGCTCCGCCGAGCGTTTCGTGCGATCGCTCGCGCCGATCCCCTCGTTTCGGGACGTTGCCTTCTATGACGGACGCGACATTCCCTTTTACAAACGGGCGCAACTCGCCGCCGCCGATCTCCATCTGGCGTTCGCCGGCGTCGGTCCCGGCCGCTTCGACGATCTCGACCGCCTGACGATCTTTGCCGACAATGTCGTGCCGCACGTCTTGCGCGTCGACGGCGTCCTCCGGTATGACCCTGAACTCGCGGCGCAGATCGATCGCGAAGCGTTGATTCGGGCCGGATCGGCGGCGGAGATCGAGATTCGCGCTTGCGCGCTCGACGCCTGCGAGCGAATCGTCGCCCTGCTGCGTCCCGTCGAACCTGGCATGACCGCCCAGCGCCTCGACTATCTCCTCTGGAACCGGGGCCGGCAGCCGATCTACAAGGCGCGACCGCGCCACCGGAGCCGATCCCTCTTCTACTGAGCGGCCGCCGCCACGCCGCGCGATCCACCGCCAACAAAAACGCGATCCCGCGGATGACCGCGAGATCGCGTCGGCGTGGTAGCCCGTAGGGGATTCGAACCCCTGATCTCCGCCTTGAGAGGGCGATGTCCTGGGCCGCTAGACGAACGGGCCGCACAGATTGCGACCATACCACTCCCGGAGCCCGGCCGTCAACGCGATTATGTCGACGCAATCACTGGTCGAGGAGTCGAGACGTCGGCAAGTCGGGAAGAACGAAGGCAAAATCCTGGCCCGGCCTTCCTGCGCCCACCCCGTCATTCCGACGAAGGAGGAATCCGTGCTCTGTGACCCATGAGCACCGATGAGAGAACGGATTCCTCGCTGCCGCTCGGAATGACGAGGGGCGCGGCGCTCGTCACTCGTCGCTTCTCGCCTTCGCGGCTCCCCACTCGTTCTCGTCGACTTGCCGACTTGCCGACTCCCCGACTCGTCCGTCATGCGTTCGACCACGAAATCGGCGCGTAGTGGCCGTTGCGGCCGGAGTTGTCCCAGCGCATGCCATAGTCGGCCCAGCCGCTTCCTTCGTCGCCGACCGCCATCACGACGCCGTCCGGCGCGAACGGGTGGGCGTTGGCGGCCACGATCTCCTTGTCGGCGCCCATCACGCTCGGCACAGCCTTGACGGCAAGATGCATGACGTTCGGGATTTCGAGCGCGCGGCGGTGGCCATCGCTCGTCCAGACGATCGGCGTCGTCTTGACGCCGAGCACGTTGCCGATCAGCGGCGCGAGCACGCCCATGACGCCGCCGGCCTGTCCGGAGAAGATCGCTTGCAGGGCCGCGCGCTGGGCGTCGTCCGCCCGCTCGTCGAGGTAGAGCGCGGCGTCGCCGTTGCCCTCGGCCATCGGT
>JAICJJ010000298.1 GCA_025928535.1 Thermomicrobiales bacterium | reverse complement strand
GCTTTCAACTTCCTGAATTCCCGTTCTTCCAGTTCGCGCAGTTGCGCCGCCCGTTCCAGCCGCTCCCGCTTTTGCCGCTGAAAGTCGGCGTAGTTGCCCGGATAGGCGTCGATCCGGCCGTCTTCCAGTTCGAAGATGCGGTTGGCGATGGCATCGATGAACCAGCGGTCGTGCGAGATCACCGCGACCGCGCCGGGGTAGTCGCGAATGAACGCTTCGAGCCAGCGCTTGCCGGCGAAGTCGAGATGGTTGTCCGGCTCGTCGAGCAGCAGCACATCCGGCTCGCCCGCCAATTCCCGCGCCAGCGCGACCAGCCGCTTTTCGCCGCCGCTCAGGTTCCCGACCGGCCGCTCCCAGCGTGGCCGCGCCAGCCCGAGCCCGCTCAGCAGGAATTCGCCCGCCGACCCGCGATCCGGATCGTCGTTGCGCGCGATTCGTTCCATCAACAGCGCGTGGGCGTCGAGCAGCGCGGTCAGCGCCTCGTCGTCTTCGGCTTCGCCCATCTGCCGCTCGAGTTCGGCCGCTTCCGCTTCCAGCGCCGCCGGGTCGCCCACCGCCAGCGCGACCGCTTCGCGCACCGTCGTCGCCGGATCGAGCGGAAACTCCTGATCGAGCAGCCCGACCCGCAAGCCCCGGGCGTGGGTGACCGCGCCCCGGTCGGGATCGAGCCGTCGGCTCATCAGGCGAAAGAGGGTGCTCTTGCCGGAACCGTTCGCCCCGATGAGCGCAAGCCGATCGTCCGCGCGGACCTCGAAGGTCGCGTCGGTCAGGATCGGATTGCCGCCGTGCTGATAGGCGATGCGGGCGGCCTGGATCAACAAGGTCATCGGTCGTCGCGTCTCCCTGGCGCGGCGCGCCATCCATCGATCGCCTCCGCCCGTTACGGAGCCGGCGAACGCGCCGGACTCATGGTAGGGCGCCGACCGAACGACGAGCCAACGCGACGCCGACCCGGGGCCGCCGGATCGCGCGTCAATCGACATCGATCAGTCGATCCACATGACGTGCATTGACATTGCGGGTGACCTCCGTTAGGGTGACGATCATCCAATGATCGGATGGGAGCGAGCTGCGGCACACCGGCGAGGGGGTATCGCGACGTGGATGCAAAACGGTTCGATGTCTTCGTTCAGTCGTTCGCGGCGCACCGATCGCGTCGCGACGTCTTCCGCGCCATCGCCGTCGGCGCGCTCGCCACGCCGGCCATGGTCCGCGGTCAGCCGGTTGCGGCGGGTGCTCCTGCGTGCATACCGAATGGCAAAACGTGCGCGGTCACCACGCCCGAGCAATGCTGTTCCGGCATCTGCAAGAAGAAGCATGGCAAGGCCAAATGCAGGAAGGCGCCGGCGGCGTTCGGCTGCACCAATCTGCAAGACAGTTGCAACGGGCCGAACATTGACTGCCCGAAATGGGCGGCGCCCGGATTGTGCTTCGTCGACGCCAACCATGTGCCGTTTTGCGCCGACCTCCTCGATTTCAACTGCAGCGGCTGCACGACCGATCAGGAGTGCGTCACCATGTTCGGCGACGGCGCGTTTTGCTTCACGTGTCCTGATTGCGCCGAATTCGGCACGACCACGGCTTGCGTCAAACCTCTGGACTGAGCGATGTGTCGCGCCGGTCCGACCGTCCCGTCGTTCACCTGAAGCGAGGAGCGCGCGCCTGTGGATGCCAACCGCTTCGATGGCTTCGTCCAGTCGTTCGCCACTAATCGGTCTCGGCGCGGCGTCTTCCGCGCCATCGCGGCCGGCGCGCTCGGCGCGCCAGTGCTCGCCAGTCGGGGCGCGACGGCGGGGCCGGTCGCGGTGTGCATCCCCAATGGC
Organism: Thermomicrobiales bacterium; assembly: GCA_025928535.1. GTDB lineage: Bacteria > Chloroflexota > Chloroflexia > Thermomicrobiales > UBA6265 > JAICJJ01. Next base: position 2,819 of record JAICJJ010000298.1, on the reverse strand, counting down.
AAGAAGTGCTCGACGGCAAGTCCCGAACTCTGCTGTTCCGGCATCTGCAAGAAGAAAAAGGGCAAGGCCAAATGCCAGAAGGCGTTTTCGGCCTTCGGCTGCACCAACGTCCAGGACAGTTGCAATGGACCGGACATCCCGTGTCCGAAGCGCGCGGCGACAGGGCTCTGTTTCGTGGACGCCAACCACGTGCCGTTTTGCGCCGACGCCGATTTCGACTTCACGTGCATGGACTGTTCCGACGACGCGCCGTGCATCAACAGGTTTGGCGACGGCGCGTTTTGCCTGGCGTGCCCCGATTGCGTTCCATTCAGCACGAACACGGGCTGCATCAGGCCGGTCAAGGTCAAGACAAGCGGATAAGGCCGGCGCCGCGGCCGGCGTCGGCCGTCGGGCGCGCGTCAACGTTGTGCGCGAGGCGCCGCGCATCGCCCCTTGGTCATCCTGAGTCGTCATGCCGCGGGGCGGCGCCATCACGGCATGAAAAACCGAGTTTTTCACAGCAGCGTCAGCGAAGGACCTCGTGTGCGCGAATTCAGCAGACGCTCGGCGCGTCTCGTGGCCCCGACGGGCGGTCCGACCCGGCTTGACCTCACGTCACCCTACACTCGGCATCTCTTCTCGTTCCGAAACAGCACACCGCGGAAGGCACGATGGCTGGTCGTCTGGCGGGCAAGGTCGCCGCCGTCACGGGCGCGGGTTCCAGCGGACCGGGCGTCGGCAACGGCAAGGCGGTCGCGATCCTCTTCGCCCGCGAAGGGGCGAAGGTGGTCTGCGCGGACGCGGTGGCGGAGCGCGCCGAGGAGACAGTCGCCGCCATCACGGCCGAGGGCGGCGAGGCCGCCGCCTGCGCGGTCGACGTCACTGAGCGGGGTGACTGCGCCCGGATGGTCGCGACCGCCGTCGAGCGCTACGGCCGCCTCGACGTCCTCCACACTAACGTCGGGACCCTCTCCCTCCAGGGCATCCGCGAGGTGACCGAGGAGGACTGGAACCGGATGCTCGCCGTGAACCTGACGAGCATGGTCCTGACCACCCAGGCCGCGCTGCCGCACCTGGAGGCCGCCGGCGGCGGGGCGATCGTCAACGTCACCTCGATCGCCGCGCTGCGCACCTACGGCCCGCTGACCGCCTACCAGACGACCAAAGCGGGGATTATCGGCTTGACCATCTCGCTGGCGGGGCAACTGGCGGAGAAGCGGATCCGCGTCAACGCCATCGCGCCGGGCCAGGTCTGGACGCCGCTGGTGGCCGAGGTTCTGAGCGACCAGATGCGCGAGGAGCGCCGCCGGTCCGGGCTGATCCAGGACGAGGGCACCGCCTGGGACGTCGCCTGGGGCGCCGTCTACCTCGCCAGCGATGAGGCGCGCTGGGTCACCGGCCAGGTGCTGGTCATCGACGGAGGGGTCACGCTGACGATGCACGGCGGCAACCGCCCGGGCTGAGCGGTCGGAAGCGGCCGTTGTCCAGGCCGCGGTCTCGAAAGGATAGGGAGGGCGTCGATGCACCGAGCGCGCTACGTGCGACTGTTCACGGACGAGCGGGGCGAGTCGCACTTCGCCGACGTCGAGGTCGAGTTGGAGCCGGTCGCCTACGCGCCGCCGGCGCCACCCCTCCCCGTCGCCGCCCTCTTCCCGGCGACGAGCTGCGGCTTCCTGTGTGGTCCCGTGGATTGGGACGGCCAAATCCCGCATCCCTCGCCCCGGCGTCAACTCTTCTGCAACCTCCGTGGCGAGTACGAGATCACCGCCAGCGACGGCGAGGCCCGCCGCTTCCCCGCCGGCAGCGTCCTGCTCTTCGAAGACACGACCGGCAAAGGCCACGCCACGCGCATCACCAGCGCCGACGACGCCGTCGTCGTTGTGGTGGCGCTCGCCGACTGAGGGCTCGTTGCGACCAAGCTTGAGCGTCAGCCCGTCGCTGCGTCCCGGAGGATCGGAAAGAGCGGCGCTTGCTCGCCATCGTGGCGGCGTTTCGCCCGCGGCCGGTAGGGCGCCAGGAGCAGGGCATGGCGCCACTCGACCTCCGCCAACTCCGGCAGGAACGGCTGGGGTGAGGCGTGGTCGGTCGCGAAGAGGCGCGGCTCCCCGACGTCGCGGAGGCGACGGCCGTCCGCCTCCACGGCCACCGGGTGCTGGGCGAGGGTTCCGCCGCGTACTCGATCGTCAGCGTCTCGTCCCTGACCCAGACGACGACTCGCTCGCCGGCGAGGCCGCGTTCGCCGTACAGGCGCCAGTGCCGGAAGCGCAGGGAGCCGGCGGCGTTGAGGTCGCGCCTGGCCCGCATCCGGAACAGCCGGTCGAGGTGGGCCGCGTCGCATCACGCCCCCTGCACCCAACCCAGCACCGCGGCCGGGCTGCGGCGTCCTTTGGGGCGGTCGCCGTCGAGCCGGCGATCGCGTGGGCGCTCCACCCCTCCAAGGCGAGCTCGACGATGGCCTTGCGCCGCTGCACCGGGGCGACGGTCTCGTGGTCGCGGGGGAACCGCCGCGGCAGGTGGATCGGCAGCGACTCAGTCGGCAGGACCTGCTTGACCGTGTGGTGGTCCACCGGTCGATCGAAGCGTTCCCGACAGATCGCGGCGATCTCGCGCAAGCTGAAGCGCTGGTATTCGACCTTCAGTTCGACGATCGCCCGCCGGATCCCGAGCGGGAGCCGACGCCGATCGTGGGCCGGCTCGGGTTCCGCGGCGGACAGGCTCCGCATGCCGCGGTCGTCGAAGGAGGCGGCCTTGCGGCGCCGGGTGCGTTCGAGCGCCCCAGTCTCGCGGCCGCACGTCCTGGCCTGCGCCCGAACAGGACGTTCGGCCGCAGGAGTTCG
>JAICJJ010000581.1 GCA_025928535.1 Thermomicrobiales bacterium | reverse complement strand
CATCGATCGCTCATCGACGGACAGTGAACACTGTCCATTGACCAGCGGAATCACCCGCCGCCGGCGCGGCAAAGTTCGGGCAGGAACTCGCGACCGGAGCGGCGTGATTCTTTTTGGAGTTCCCGAGCGGCAGGACGGAGCGGATTGGACACGTCCCTGACGGACGTGGCCGCTGGCGTTTCAGGAGGGGTCTGGCGATGCAGGAGCGCACGATCGAACGATTGGTCCACGAGATGACGGCGCAGGGACTTTCCCGCCGGCAACTGATCCAGCGCGCCGCGGCGCTCGGCATCTCGGCCCCGGCGGTCGCCGCCGCCATGTCGCGCATCGCTCCCACGGCCGGCGCCCAGGAGCGGCCCACCCTGCGCATTGGCCAGAATGCCGCCGATCTCGCCAGCCTCGACCCGCATTACGCGGCCGGGACGCAAGACCGCGCGCTGGTCGACATGGTCTTCAACGGCCTCATCCGCTTCAAGCCGGGCGACAGTTCGCAGTTCGAGCCGGACCTCGCGACCAACGTTCCGGAACCGACCATGGACGGCGGCAAGCAGGTCTGGACCTTCACGCTGCGCGACAACGTTCAGGTCCACAAGACCGCCAAGAGCGACGCCTACTCCCTGACGGCCGACGACGTGGTCTTTTCCTTCAAGAAGGCGGCCAACGCGGACACGTCGGCCTACGCCAGCGACTACGCCGGCATCACGGTCGCCAAGGTCGACGACAAGACGGTGACCTTCACGCTCGATGCGCCGTTGTCGCCGACGCTCTTCCTGCCGAAAGTCGCCAATTACTCCGGCGGCTACGTCGTCCCGCAAAAAGCCTACGAAGCGCTCGGGGCCGACGACTTCAAGACGGCGCCGGCTGGCACGGGGCCGTTCAAGTTCGATTCCTACACGCCGCAAAACAGCGTCACGCTCGTCGCCAACGACGATTTCTACCGGGGCGCGCCCAAGTTGGCCGGCATCGACTATCGCTACATCGAAGAAGCGAGCAGCCGCGAATCGGCCTTGCTCGCCGGCGATCTCGACGTCATCAACGGCCTGCCGGAAGGGCAATGGGTCGACAAGATGAACACGTCCGACGGCGTCAAGGCGGACGTCTTCGGGGTCGGCGAAGCGGTGTTCCTCTGCGTCAACGTCACCGCCAAGCCATTCGACGACTCCAGGGTGCGTCAGGCGATCGCGCTGGCTCTGAGCCGCGAGAGTCATCTCGCGCTCTTCGGCGCCCCGGTCGGCGAACCGATCTTTTCGGTCGTTCCCGCCCAGCTCATGCCCGGCGGGCTGACCGAAGATCAGGCGAAAGAAGCCGGCGTCATTTCCGAACAGAATGTCGACCAGGCCAAACAATTGCTCGCCGAAGCGGGTTCGCCGGACGGCTTCGCGGTCAAGCTCGTCACCTCGCAGATGGACGATTACCGCCGCAACTACGAGGCGATGCAGGAAGAACTGAATGCGATCGGCGTCAAGATCGATCTTCAGGTCGTCCAGCACGCCGCGATGCACGATCTGATCCGCAAGGGAACCAACCCGCTCGTCATTTATGTCGCCTTCCGGCCGACGGCGGACACCTACCTGACGCAGTTCTTCACGACCGAAGGCGGCGTCACCAATTTTTCGCACTACACGGCGATCGACGACACGGTCGCCAAGGCGCGCGCCACGACCGACGCCGACGCCCAGGCGGCGCTCTGGCGCGACGCGAACACCCAGATCCTGAAGGACTACGCCGCCTACCCGTTCCTCATCAAGAACCTCATCTACGCCCGGTCCGACAAGGTCGACTACGGCCACGAGTTGAAATCGGTCGTCCAGCTCTACCCGGGCATCGACGAAACGACGTCGATCGGCTCGTAGCCCGGATTCGCCATCGCGGCGCGGAGTCCAGACCCGGTCGTTTGGCGTCCGCGCCGCCGTTCGGCCGCCGCATCGCCGCCGACGCGCCCGAAGAGTGAACGATGCTCAGGCACATCATCCGGCGGTTGCTGCTCGCCATTCCGACCATGCTGGTGGTGGTCACCATCATCTTCCTGGTCGTGCGCGTCATTCCCGGCAACCCGGCCGT
>JAICJJ010000066.1 GCA_025928535.1 Thermomicrobiales bacterium | reverse complement strand
TCATGAAGAAGTGGTCGAGCCGGTCCGGCGCGAAATCGATGCTGGCGCCGTCCGGATCGCGACCCGCGTCGAGACGACGCCCACGGAATGGGAGACGACGCTTCGGCGCGACAACGTGACGATCGAGCGTGTCCCGGTGGGACAGCCGGTCGAAGCCGTTCCGGAAGCGCGGTGGGAAGACGACACCCTGATCGTGCCAGTGCTGGAAGAAGAGATCGTCGTCAGCCGCCGACTCGTCCTCCGCGAAGAAATCCGCATCACGCGTCGGCTGGAAGCGCGCGCCGTTTCCGGCACAGAGCCGGTCCGCCGCGAGATCGTCGATGTCGAGCGCGTCGGCCCCGCCGACGCAACGCCCGATACAGCGCCCTGACCGCGCCGCCAGTCCACAATGACTTCCACTTCCGTCGCTCGGCTGCGTCGAACCATGCGTTGCGGTTAATCTCCTGCCTGCGGCACGATGTCCGCATCATGGGCGGTTGCGGCCAGATGCGCCGGGCAGGGGAAGGTCAGCGGTGGAGCAGCGAATGGAGGGTGGCCCGGCGCTGGCCGATACGGTTCTCGGCGTCTTCGAGCGTCGACGATTGAGCGACGCGCTGATCGCCTTGCATCGCGCCGGGTTCGGCCCGCACACCCGGGTGCTCGACAGTGCGCGGGGCGATCTCGCGGGTCAACTTCGCCGGTCGGCGCTGCAGAATGCGATCGACCCGGCCTCGCTCGAAGCCGGGCTTGCCATCGTCGTCGTCTCCGCGCCTGGACGCGCGGCGCTCGTCGCCGACACCTTGCTCGGGCAAGGCGCCCGCAGCGTCCAGGCGCTGACCCGTCGGCCGATCCCCCGCTCCGCCACGGCGCCGGGCGACCGCCCCGACATCGCCCCGGAGGTCGGTTCGCCGCAAACCGAAGCGCGCTCGTAAGTCCCGCCGTTTGACACGATCGGCCGCGTCCGCCATCGTCGCGGCATGAGCGAAGCGAGCGGCGCCGGTGGACGGTGGCGGCGAACAAGCCGTGTCGCGCGCGGCTGGATCGCGTTGCCGCATCCGATCCCGATTCTGGTCGTGCTGATTGCGGTCGCCGGGTTTGCCGTCGTCGTCACCCACGGCAAGATGGCGCGCGGCGATCTCGCCTGGTTGCTGCTGGCGATGCTCGGCGGCCAACTCGCCATCGGGGCGCTGAATGAAATCGTCGACGCCGACCTCGACGCCCGCTTCAAACCGACAAAACCGATCCCGGCAGGCGTCGTCAGCGTGCGCGGCGCGTGGGGCATGGTCGTCGCCGGACTCGCGCTGCTGGTCGTTGCGGGAGCCCGATTCGGGCCGATCGCCTTCGGGCTCCTTTGCGGCGGAACGGCGCTCGGCCTCGGCTATGACCTCTGGTGGAAGCGCACGCCTTGGTCGTGGGCGCCTTATCTGCTGGCGTTGCCGTTGCTGCCGATCTGGGTCCGCGCCGTGCTGGTTGGCTTCGATCCCCGGTTGCTGTTGCTCTATCCGCTTGGCGCCGGGGCGATGGCGGCCGTCCATCTCGCCCAGTCGCTCCCGGACGCCGAACGCGACCGCGCCGCCGGCTTGCGAAATCCCGGCGGCATCCTCGGGAGCCGGCGGATGTCGCTCGCCTGCTGGCTGCTGGCGTTGACCGCCCCGGCGTTGGTCATCGCTATTGCGGCTGTTTGGTCTGGCGTCGCCGTCCGGCCGGCCGCGCTCGGCGCCGCGTCGATTGACGCGGCGCTAATCGCCATCGCGGCGCTCGTAACCGGCGCGAACCCCGCGTTCGGCGCGCGCCTCGCCTTTCCGCTGATTGCGGCCGGCGCGGTCGTCCTCGGGTTCGGCTGGGCGCTGGCGCTCGGCTGACGGTGGGTCAGCGGTCGAGATCGATGGCAAACAACTCGCGCGCCGCCGAGTTGAAATAGTCCCAATCGAACGTCACGCCGGCCGAAACGCCGTCGCCCAGCGTGAACGACCCGTCGCGCGAGACGAGCGGTTCGCAGACGACGTCCCGCTCGAAATAGGCCCCCGACGGCGAAAAGTGGTCGCCGGGCAAGTCGATCGCGGTCAGGGCGTTGAGATTGAGGTTCATCGCCTTGCCCCAGGCGGAATCGAGCATGCCGCCGATCCACGTCCGGACGCGCCGCTCGTGGCAGGCGTGGGCGATTTCGATCGCTTCGGCGAAGCCGGAGACGCGCGGCGGCTTGATATTGATGATCAACCGGTCAAGGGTGTCGTTGCGCGACCAGAGCCGTATCGCCGCCCGCGCGTCGCGCAGGGAGTGGATGCTTTCATCGAGGCAAATCGGCGTCCGCAATTCGCGCGAGATTTCGCTGTGGAGAACGATGTCGTCGTCGTAAAGCGGTTGCTCGATCAGCAGCAGATCGAGCGGGTCGAGCGCCTTCAGGCGGACCCAGTTTTCGACCGTGTAGGCCGAATTGGCGTCGACCTGCAGCAGGATGTCCGGAAACCGCTCGCGTACCGCCGTCGCCGGTTCGACGTCGAAGCCGGGCCAAATCTTGACCTTCAGCCGGCGATAGCCCAGTTCGACGGCGTTGTCGGCGAGCCGCAGCACGTCGTCGAGCGTTTTGCCGCCGATGCTCACGCCGACCGGAAACGACCGCCGGTCGCCGCCCCAGAGGCGCCAGAGCGGCGCGCCCGCTTCTTGCGCCAGCAAATCCCAGAGTGCCGCTTCGACCGCGCTCTTGGCGAACACGGCGCCCTTGATCCAGGCGGAGGCGGCGCGCAACGCGGCAACGTCGGCGATCTCGCCCCGCTCCTGCTGGGCGCGGGCGATGCTCGGCAAGATGAATTCTTTCAATGACGTGATGACGGCCGGCGTGTCGACCTCGGCCTTGTACGCCGGATCGAGCAGCGTCGGCGCTTCGCCGACGCCGCGCAGACCGTCGGTCGTCTCCAGGACGACGAATGGCCGGGGCAACGTCCGATACGTGCCGAACGACGTCGTGAACGGCGTCCGCAGCGTCAGGTCGAGCAGATAGAGCCGGATGGCGCGGAATTTCACGTGTCCTCCTGCGGGCGCAATGGCCGATGTTCGAGCAGGTACCCGTTCGTTCGTTCGCCGGCCGCATCGACCGAGGAGACGAAGCGGGTGATGACGTAGGCGCCGTGCGTGACGCGCGCGGCGATGTCGATCGGATCGGTCGTCTCGGCATGGCGCTCGGCGCGGGCAACGGTCAGGAAATGACCGAGCGTCGCGCGCATCTCGCCGCGCCAGGCGATCGCCGCCGCGGGGTCCGCGTCCATCAACGTGTCGATGTCGGCCGGAATCCGATACCAGACGGCGGGCGCCCGCTTGGCCGCGAGCGCCGGCGCCGTTGCGGACGTCGCCTGCGGGATGTCGGCCAGGAGTTCGGCGCCGGCGCGGGGTAGCCGGTCGTCGGCGACGGCGGCGAGGCGATCGAGCGTCCGGGGTGACCGCAAATCCCACTGGGCGGTGAAACGGTCGCTCGGCACGTCGCCGTAGAGGCTGCTTCGCAAGACGCCGTATTTGTCGAGCGTCAGATCCGAAATCGTCGCGCCGAGTTTTTCGACGTTGAGGCGGGCGTTGGCGCCCCGCATCGGATCGAAGGTCCAGACGGCGGCGTGGTGTCCCGCCTCGGCGGCGAGGCAGCCTTGCAGCGCCTTGAGGCTCCAGCCGACGCCGCCGGCGCCGCGCGCGTCTTCGCGGACGCCGAGCATGTGCGAGACGAGGACGCCGTTCCGGCCGCCGAGCGCGATCGCGAAGCCGAGCCAGCCGTCGGCGTTGAAGCCGATTTCCGGCCGATAGGCGACGAGGACCGAGCCGCCGCCGTCGCGCAGGACGGCGAGGATGTTGGCCGGAACCACCTCTTCCGGCGGCATCCCCCAGGTCTGTCCCTGGAGCCGGACGATGAAGTTGAGCGCGTCGGTCGCAACCGCTTCGCCACGTTCGTCACGGTCGAAGGTCGGCATCTGAGCGTGCGGCCAACCGAGCGAGGCAAAGGCGACGGACTCGCCCTGGTCGTCCACACGCGCCCAGCCGTCGCCCCGCGGCTGAAAGCCGAACCGCGCGAGGTCGAGCACGTCGCTCGATTGAATCGCCGCCATCGTCCGCCCATTCAACTCGATCCGACCCCGGGACCGACAGAAAACTGGGCGATTTTACCAACTGCGCCGCACGCGGCGAGCGCCGGCGTCGCGCAGCAGGCCGCGCGGCGCGATTGACGCTACGCTGACCGATCCCTATGATCGAATCGGCGAATACGAGGCAGGCTCTCCCTGGCCGACCGCGCGGCCGTGCATTCACCGACGTTGGCGATTTGATGGTTGCTGGTTTGGCTCCGGCGTTGTCGTGGGGTCGCGCTTGCTGACCCGTTCGTCATCGATCGACGCCCAGGTCGGCGACGGCGAGGAGAGAGGCGCCAATGGCAGACCGACGCGTTCACGAACTGGCGCGCGCGCTCTATCAGGGCAAACTCGACCGACGCGACTTCGTGCGCGCGGCCGCGTCGCTCGGCGTTTCGACGGCGGCGATCGAGTTGTTCGCGCGTGGAGCCTCGCTGGCGCAGAACCAGGAGGCGACCCCGGCCGCGACCCCGGTCGCGACTCCCGTCCCGGCGCCTCCGGTCGTCGCCCGGCCTTGCGGCGAAACGTGCCTGTGGGCCGGAAAATTGGTCACGATTCAGGCTCCCGACGCGCCGGTCGCAGTCCCACTTGAAGAGGTCCGCGACGAATTCGAGGCGGCGACTGGCGCAAGGCTGACCATCGTGACCGATCCGGTTCAGCGCGCCTTCACCCGATTGGTCGATGACGCGACCGGCGGCACCAACGCGTACCACGGTTCGCTCGTCGCGATGTCATGGCTGGGAGAACTGGTCGGGGGCGGCCTGCTCTTGCCGCTGGACGATTTTTACCGCGATGCGTCGAAGTTTCCGAAATATGACGTCAACGCCGAATTCGAACCGCTCCGGCAGTTGCGCTTCTTCGGCGGCAAGCAGTATGCCGTTCCCTACGACGGCGACGGGCAGATTCTCTACTACCGGCGCGACCTGCTGAACGACCCGAACCATCAGACGGCGTTCAAGACCGCCGTCGGCTACGCGTTGCCAGTTCCGCCCCGAACCTGGGATCAGGTCCGAGACATCGCCAACTATTTCAATGGCAAGGACAACGGCATGGGCGGCCCGGTCAGCGGCATCGCGCTGCCGCTCAAGCCGGGCGGCCAGGGGGTCGATCTCTACGTTTCCCTCTCGGCATCCTTCGTGATCGGTCCCGGCAATCCGATCCTCTACTGGTTCGATCCGGACACCATGAATCCGCTCTGCGCAAGCCCGGGGCACGCGCGCGCGGCCGACATGCTGAAAGCGTTGTCGCGGCTCGGGCCGGCGGCGATGGCCAATTGGGCGCTCGACGACGCCTGGGAGCACTTCGTCAAAGGCGACGCCCTCTTCACTTGGTCCGGCGGCGGCGTCACGCCGCTCGCCATCGCGGAAAAGCAGCCGACGGTCGGCAAGATCGGCGCGGCGGCGCTGCCCGGCGCGATGTCGTACGTCGACCCGAAAACCGGCGCCGAGACGAAGGTGGACGCGCCGAACGTCGTCGGCAACACCACCGGCGATTCCTGGGCCGGCGTCGTGATGGCCTCCGCGCCCGATCCCGGATTGGCGTACTACCTCTTCGCGCTGCTCGCGACCGAGCCCAAACAACGCTTTCTGGCCGCCCGTGTCACGGACCGCGTCAACCCGGGGCATGGCTATCAGATTCCGCCGCCGTCCGGCTCCGGCGACATCGCCGACTACACCGCGCAAGGTTGGGATCGGCAAGACGCTGCGGACTACACGACGGCGCTGGCAAGCAATTTCACCGACAAATCGCAATTGCCCTTGTTGCGGATTCCCGGGGCCGAGCGATATCTGGCGGCGCTGGACCAGCGTCTTGCCGATTTCCTGAGCGATCGCGTCGGGTCCGCCGCCGACGCGCTCAAGCAGGCCGCCGACGACTGGGACAAGATCACCGATGACCTCGATCGGGAAACGCAGCGCCTGTCCTACCTGACCATGCTCGGCTTGCCGACGCCCCCGCCGTCCGACTGAGCAACCAAGCGTGTCGATCGATGACTGACAGAATCGAGCCGATCGCCGCTACTTTGGACCGCGTGCCCAAATGCGTCGACGCCCGATCGGGCGGTGGTGCGCGGCAACATTGTGCGCAGGAGGAGTGGTCGTGGGCCCGCATGCCGTGCCCCGACCGGCAGGGACGCCGCAACACGTTGACGCGCGTCCGGTCGCCGGGCGCTCTCGACGCTCAGTCGCCCGCTCCCTCTGATCCCGGCCAACCGCGAGAGCGTATCATGGGGTTTTCAGCGCGCTGCGGCGCGCTGGACCGAATGGCGACGGGCGCGCCGCCGGGTTGGATCGTTGCGTGGAAAGGTTCGCTTCCTTGACTGGCTCCGACGTTCGATTGGGACGGCTCTTCGACCGCCAAAGCGGTCGCTCTTTCATCACCGCGTTCGACCACGGCGTGACCGGCGGCCCCAAAGGCGCCTCCGCCGACGCGCTCGGCTTGCTCGCTCGGATCATCGACGGCAATCCCGACGGCATTCTGATTTCTCCCGGCATGATGAAGCAGGCGGGATCGCTCTTCGCCTTCCGCGGCGCGCCCGTGCCGATCGTCCGTGCCGACTGGATCTTCAACTACGAAGTCTTTCCCGGTTTGCCGGCCAAGTTGCAGGCGACCGATCAGGGCGAGCACTACGACGTGCTGTGCACCCCGGCGGAAGCCGCGGCGCTCGGCGCCGAGGCGATCACAATGTTCCTGATCGTCGGCCATCGGGAAGGCCGCGCCTTCACCGACAACGTGCGCGCCGTGGCCAAGGCGGCGCAGCAAGCGCGCGTCGTCGGCATCCCGCTAATCGTCGAATCGGTCCTCTGGGGATCGCGGGTCATCGACAACAAGCAGGATCCCGAATTGTTGGCGTTCGGCGCCCGCGTCGCCGCGGAATTGGGGGCTGACGCGATCAAGACGGCCTACACGGGCGATCCGGAGACGATGAAGCAGGTCGTCGCCGGGAGCCCCGTGCCGGTGCTGGTGCTTGGCGGCGCCCGGGCGGACACGCCGGAGCCGGTGCTGGACGCGACGCGAGGCGCGCTCGCCGCGGGCGCCAAGGGCGTGGTCTACGGGCGCAACGTCTGGCAAGCCGACGATCCAATGGTGATGTGCGGCTTGCTGCGGGATGTGATTCACGGCAAGTAACGACTGGTTCGGGCGCGGCTCTGAGGAAGCGGTCCCGGTCGTTTGACGGCGCCGTGGCACAGGGCGAGGGAGAAGCAGAGAGGAGGGACCAAAATTGGACCCTCCTCCTGGACTCGAACTTGGCGAACGCCTCAGCCTCAGCCCTTCACCGCTCCGAACGACAACCCGCGCGCAAGATAACGCTGCACGAAAAACGAGAGGACAACCGGCGGCACGATCGCGATCAGGGTGTTGACGGCGGCGGTGTTGAAATCGACGCCACGCGTGCTGCGAGACGCAAGAATGTTGAACGGTAAGGTGATTGCTTGTTGTGAAGCCAATGTCGCCGCGAAGAGCGCCTCGTTCCAACTGAAGGCGAAGACGATGACCGCCGTCGTGATCAAGCCGTCGACCGAGAGCGGCAGGGCGATGCGGAAGAAGATCTGGAGATCGTTGGCCCCGTCGACCCGCGCCGCCTCCTCGATTTCACGGGGCAGGTCCCGGAAGATATCGCGCATGATGAGAACGCCGAAAGCGATGTTGAAGGTCGTGTAGACGAGAATGAGCCCGATTTGCGTGTCGATCAGCCTGAGGTTGACCATCAAGATGAAGAAGGGTACGAGGACCACCGCTGGGGGCATGACTCGCTGCGACAAGAACCACATCGCGATGTCGCGGCTCTGAATCGGGAACTGGTAGCGGGCCAGCGCGTAGGCGGCCGGTGTACCGAGGATCAGCACCATGGCGGTTGTGCAGAGGCTGATCACCGTGCTGTTCTGCAGCGCCAGCGGCACGCTCGGATCGCTCAGCACCTCCTGCCACGAAGCAAGCGTCGGCGTGAAGCTGACAAACGGAATGAACGCCCCGGACGTGTATGTTTCGAGCACATCCTTGAACGAATTCACGACCGCCCAGAGGAATGGCACAAGCACCCAGATTGCGGCAACCACAAGGACGATGTAGGTGACGACCCGCATCCGGGTCGGACTACTTTTCCAGAGTGATGTCGCCATCGGACCGACTCCTCAATCGAGCGCGCGCCGCATCTGTCGGACCAGGATCGTCAGCACCACCGACACCAACAGGAGAAAGATGATCCCCATCGCCGCGCCATGACCGAAGTCGAAGAATTGCAACGTCGTGAGGTAGGTCATGGTCGTGAAAAGTTGGGTGCTGGTGCCAGGGCCACCGCTCGTCAGCGCGTACGGGAGGCCGAACGTCTTGAAACTTTCGACCAGACGGAGGAGGAATCCGATGCTGAGCACGGGCCAGATGAGCGGGAGGGCGATGTCCCGCACAATCCGCCATTGACTCGACGTGTCGAGGAGCGCCGCCTCATAGATCTCGTCAGAGATGCCCGCGAGCCCGGCGCACGCGATCAGGAAAATGAACGAGGTCCAGAGCCAGACATCGAGCAGGATCGCTCCCGCGAGGCCGCCGGCCGCGGTCGACATCCAGGGAATGTTGAGGCCGATCGCGTGGCCGAGCGAATCGATCAAGCCGCCCTGCGGGCTGTAGAGCGTCACCCCCAGATAGCCGATGGCGACGTCCATCGTGAAGAGGGGCGCGGTCAGCAGCAGCCGAAAGAGACGGTGACCGGGCGGGTTGAGGCTGACGAACCAGGCGAGCCCAAAGCCGATGACGAGTTCGAGCGGAACCGCTATGCCGGAATAAATTGCCGTGATGAGCACGGAATGCCAGAAGTCGGCGTTATGGATGACATCCGCGTAGTTCGCCAATCCGACAAATTCGACGACGCCCTGACCGAGGACGTAGTTGACGAAACTGTAGCGGATCGCGGCGATCAATGGATAGATCGTGAACGCGATGACCCAGACGACTGCCGGCAGCAGGAGCAGATACGGAACGAAGCCGGCGTAGCGCCGAGGTCTGGCCACCTGGATCTCTTGGCTGAGTTCGATGGCGCGCCTCCCTTCGTCAGCGCTGACCGCTGCCACGACGCCTCGCAAGCGACGTCAGATCGCAAAAGCGAACGGTTGAGCGCGAAGAGCGGGCCAATGCGCGAAGCGTCGAACGACAACTCATCGTCATGGAGATACGCCGCGCGCCCCACGATCGGGCGCATGTCGTGGGCGGGTAGGGACGAACGCCGAATTGCCCGGCGAGGAGTGGTGTGGGGACGGCACTCCTCACCGGGGTGAATGGGCCTCCGGGGCTACTTCTTGTAGCCGATCGAGTCCTGGTAGATCTTGAGTTGCTTGTCCTTGCCGTAGCGGTCGGTGATCTTCAGCCAAGCCTGGTAAAGATCGTCCAGGGCAGCCTTGGGCTGAGTCTGTCCGGCCAGAACAGCTGAGACGCGGACGTCGAGCTCGTGCCAATACTCGGCCGTTCCCGGAATCCGCAAGTAGCTCTC
>JAICJJ010000547.1 GCA_025928535.1 Thermomicrobiales bacterium | reverse complement strand
TGACATCGACCGCCGCGGCGCTTGCCCGGGGTCGGAACGGGCGCGGGGATGGAGGGAATGGAGCGGACGATCCTGATCGTCGACGACGACGTCCACATCGTCGAATTGCTCGCGGAGTTGCTGGAAAGCGAAGGCTTCGCGGTCCGAAAGGCCTACGATGGCTCGGCGGCGCTGGAAGAAGCCGAATTGACGCCGCCCGATCTCGTCCTGAGCGACGTCGCGATGCCGAAATTGAACGGCATTGCCCTGGCCCGCCGCCTGCGCGACCGGGGCATCCCGGTCGTGCTGCTCAGCGCCGCCGTCACCGACCCCCGGCTCCCCGACGTGCCGTTCGTGGCCAAGCCGTTCGATCTCGATCAAATCCTCGCGATCATCACCCAACATCTGCGCCGATGACGGCGCGGCGCCCGATCGCTCACCGTCTCTCGCCGGCGGCATCGACCGCATCGTCCGACTTCGCGCGATCGCCGATCACCTTCAACAGATCCCAGCAACTCGAAGCGGCGCTGAACATCAGAAAAAAGACGAATCCGACCAGCCACCCCAGTTCATCGAAATCGCCGCGCCAGACGCCGACCGCCGCCCAGAGGCAGCAGAGATAGCCGGCCAACGGCGAGGCGAAGCGCATCAGCGCCGACCGCTGGCGCCAGGAGGGGTCCGGATCGGTCCGCGTCCGCCGGACGTCGGACGCCACCCGAATCACCCCAAGCCCGCCGACGATCAGCAGCGTCGCCGCCAGCGCAATGACCGAAAGTTGGGGAATGAGGGCGACGAGCGAGACGGTGAGCACCACCAGGAAATTGTGAAACGTCTGGCCGGCCCAGGTCCGCAGGCCCGCCGGCCGCCGATCGCCCATCACCAGCGGATTGAGCGCCAGCGAGACGAACAGCAACCCGACCAGCGTCGCCGACACCCCGGCGACGGCGGCGAAAAAATCGTGCCACTCGGCGACCGCGCTGGCGAACCCGGCGTCCATTGGCGCTCCCGAACCCGACGACCAGTCGGAACGACGTGAGCATACCGGGTCGCGCCGACTGGCGGACACAGGTCAACGCCCTGAACCGACGACGACATCGTTCCATCGTCATGCCGAACTTGTCGAGGCATCTCGTCACGAGTCGGGGAGTCGGGGAGTCGGGGACAACGACGAGGTCCCTCGGCTTCGCTCGGAATGACGATGGGGCGGCGCATGTCAGCCAGGTGGGTTGACCGCGTTGTTTGGTTTTGGCAGTACGAGCGTCCGTCGTCGTCCAGTCGCGGCCGCAGCCGTTATCGTCCTCGGCGAAGGCGTCCGGAGATTGGCCAGGGATCGCGTGTGCGACTATTGTCGACGGTCGTCTTACCGCCATCGCCCGCTCGCGGACGGAATTATCGCCGTTTCAGTGTTGCCGGCCTATCGGATCGAGATCAGACGCCGCAACTGCGAGTGCAAGGTTCTCGCCAGTTCGTTTGGCGAAGAGGTGGATCTTGCGCGGGTCGAGTCTCAACCAAACACTTTGCCCCTCCTGGCATTGGAGATCGGCCGAGACACGCGCCTGAAGGAGCGTTTCGCCGACAGTAAGGCTGACATAGGCGTCCGCCCCAACCAACTCAACGAGATCGACCAAGGCGCGGAGGTGCGCGCGGTCATCGGCGGAAAGTTCTGACGAATCGCGTTCGAGTGTGATATCCTCCGGCCGGATGCCACAAACAACTTGGCGATCGCCATTGACCGGTAGCGTCGAGCCCGTCCGAGCGCCGACCACAACCTGTCCGAACGGCGCGCGAACGACGAGCGCACCGTCAGCGATCGTGATCTCCCCCTCAAAGAAGTTCATCGTCGGGCTGCCAAGAAAACCGGCGACGAAGAGGTTGGCCGGGCGGTTGTAGAGTTCAGCCGGCGCCCCGACTTGCTGAACGACGCCCTCATGCATCACGACGATCCGGTCGCCCATCGTCATCGCCTCGATCTGATCGTGCGTGACATAGACGGTGGTGACCCCGAGCCGACGTTGCAGCCGGACGATCTCGCTCCGTGTCTGAAGACGCAGTTTGGCATCCAGGTTCGAGAGCGGCTCGTCCATCAGGAACAGTTGCGGCTCGCGCACGATCGCCCGTCCGAGCGCCACCCGTTGGCGTTGCCCGCCCGACAGTTGGTTCGGCATCCGGCCGAGGAGGTGGCCGATCACGAGCATGTCGGCGACACGCCGCACCCGGGCTTCGATCTCCGCCCGGGGCGTCTTGCGAAGTTGGAGCGCGTACGAGAGGTTGCCCGCGACCGTCTTGTGTGGGTAGAGCGCGTAGTTCTGAAAGACGACGGCGATGTCGCGATGGCGGGGCGCCGTCCGGTTGATGAGCGTGCCGTTGAGATAGATCTCGCCGCTACTGACGCGCTCCAACCCAGCCAGCATG
>JAICJJ010000611.1 GCA_025928535.1 Thermomicrobiales bacterium | reverse complement strand
CGACGTCCGCGCCATCCCGAACCAGCGCCGACGCTTCGTTCAACGCCAGCTTCTTGCCCGGCGCGCCGGGCGAGAAGTCGAGGTCGCCCAGGTCGACCCAGATCAGATAGGGGCTTTCCGCCGATTCGAAGTAGTAGGTCCTGTTTTTCTGGTCGACGACCGAGCGCCAGAGGGTCGAGGCGATGTTCGGTTCGTCCGGCGTGGCGATGCCGAGCGGGACGGACGCGTTGCGGATCACGCTGAACGTGCTGGCGAGCGCCTTCACGTCGTCGTCGGTTTGCGGCACGACGCCGAGATAGAACGACGCGCGGACGAAGCGGTCCGCCGCGCGGCTGGTTCCGGGCAGCATTACCTCGCCGCCGATCTGGCTCCAGTACGCGGTCAGCGCGAGCTGCTCGTCGTACGTGGGCGAGTTGGTCATCACCCGGTATTGACGGCCGTGGTGAATCCGCAGCCTGCCGTCGATGTATTCGAAGACGGCCGAATCGCCGGTGGGATCGGTCAGCGCGAGATGGACGGTCGCCGGCGCGCCATCCGGCGTCATCAACGTGCCGATCGCGAACGGTTCTTCCCGCAGCGCGTCGACCGCTTCGGCGACCGTCGCGAACTGGTCGAGGGCATACTGGGTCCAGGCGGCGACGCTGATCCGCGGCCGTGGGTCGTCCGCTGCGGGGGCGCCATAGTCCGCTTCGGCCAGATAGAGCATGCTGACGACGAGACCGCGCTCGTTGACGCCTTCCACGGTCGCGCCTTCGTAGCCGCTGGCGACAAGGCTGCCATAGTCCGACGTCCAGTTCAGCGAATTCGGTCGGCCCGCCCCGTCGCGGCGCATGCCGGCCGGGAAAACCCAAAGATTGGTCCCCATCGGCGCCATCCAGTCGAGCGTGCGGGCCGTGATCACGATGTCGTTCGGCCCCAGATATGTCGCGCGCGTGCACATGTCGTTCGGCTCCCCCCAAGGTGGACAGCATCCAATCCGAAATTTGCGTTTTGCGTGTTTCCGAAGCGTACCACCGAACGATCACTTTCGTCACGCCCGGATGTTCGCGTGAGGCGTTGGACGGCCGGAGCTCCACTGCGTTCTTACGCCTCACGCCTCGCGCCGTACGCCGAGGAGCGGACGGCCGGGGTAGAATCGCGGGGTTGTCGGACGCGGGCGGGGCCTGCGGGCCGCGCCGGATGGAATGGAGGGCACGCGTGGTTTCCGCGCCAACACGGACGGACGCCGCCGGATCGACGCAGACCTGGGGCAATTACATCGCCGGCGAATGGCGGCCGGCGCAATCGGGCGCAACCTTCGAAAACCGCAACCCGGCCAACCGCGACGATCTGGTCGGCCGCTTCGCCTCCTCCGGAGCGGACGACGTCGAAGCAGCCATCGCCGCCGCCGCCGAAGCCTTCGAGTCATGGCGGCTGAGTTCGCCGATCGCTCGGGCCAACCTGTTGCACAAGGCGGCCAACATCCTCGAATCGCGGGTGGCGGAGGTCGGCCGCGAGTTGACCCGCGAAGAAGGCAAAACGCTGAAAGAGGGGATCGGCGAAACCGGCCGCGCCGTCCAGATCCTCCGCTATTTCGCCGGCGAAGCCCAACAGCCGAGCGGCGAGCACTACCCCTCGATGGGGCAAAACACGCTCCTCTACACGGTGCGCGAGCCGCTGGGGCCGGTGGCGATCATCACCCCCTGGAATTTCCCGATCGCGATTCCAGCCTGGAAGATCGCGCCGGCCCTCGCCTTCGGCAACACCGTCGTCTTCAAGCCGGCGTCGTTGACGCCGCT
>JAICJJ010000267.1 GCA_025928535.1 Thermomicrobiales bacterium | reverse complement strand
CGGCGATGTCGCGCTCCTGCAGGAAGTCACGGAACGAACGTGGGAAGCGGTCGAACGCGCCCGCGCCGAGCAAGCCTTGCGCGAATCGGAGGCGCGGCTCTCGCAAGAGTTGGCCGATACGCGGCAATTGCAAGCAATCAGCAGCCAGTTGATCCAGGAAGACGACATCGATCTGCTCTACGCGCAGATCGTCGACGCGGCCACGGCCCTGATGCGCTCCGACATGGGCAGCATGCAAATGTTCGACCCCGAACGAAACGAACTCGTGCTGCTGGCGCACAAGGATTTCGCGCCCGAATCGGCGGCGTTCTGGCGGCGCGTGCGCGTCGATTCGCCGACCAGTTGCGGCGCGGCGCTGGCGACGGGCGAGCGCGTCGTCGTGCCGGACGTCGAAACGTGCGCGTTCATGGCCGGCTCGGATGACCTCCATTTCTACCGGGCGTCGGCCATTCGCGCCGTGCAGTCGATGCCCCTCCTCGCGCGCGACGGCCGCGTCGTCGGCATGATTTCCAACCACTGGCGCGACGTTCACGAGCCGACCGAACGGGCATTGCGTCTGCTCGACGTGCTAGCGCGGCAAGCCGCCGATCTGATCGAACGACGCCGCGCCGACGAAGCGATGCGCGCGAGCGAACGGCGGTGGCAGCAGTTGGCCGACGCGATGCCCCAGATCGTCTGGATCAGCGCCGCCGATGGGGCGACCATCACCTACCTGAACCGCCGTTGGTTCGACTACACGGGGCAATCCTCCGGCGACGTCGGCGGGCGGTCGAGCGTCGACGTCGCCACTGCAATCCATCCCGATGACCGACCGCGCACGATGGAACGATGGAGCGGCTCGGTCGCGGCCGGAACCGAGTTCGAAGCCGCGGCGAGGCTGCGCGGCGCCGACGGCGACTACCGCTGGTTTCTCTCCCGCTGCGTGCCGATTCGGGACGACGCCGGCCAGACAACGCAATGGTTCGGCACCTCGACCGACATCACGGCGCTGAAGCAGGCGGAGGCGGCCGTCCGCCGGTCCGAGGAGCGTTTGCAGCGCGCGATCGAGATCGAGACGGTCGGTGTCATCTATTTCCGGACGGACGGCGCCGTCACCTACGCCAACGACGCCTTCCTCCGGATGAGCGGCTACGATCGGGATGATGTCGCGCGCGGCCTGGTCCGCTGGGACATCATGACTCCCCCGGAGTGGATGGAAGAATCGCTGCGCGCGATCGATGAATTTCTCTCTCTGGGCCGGACCACGCCGTACGAGAAGGAGTACATCCGCAAAGACGGCACACGTTGGTGGGCGCTCTTCGCTGGCACGCGGCTCGATGACGACGAAGGCGTCGAGTTTGTCCTCGACATCACGGAATCGAAGCGCATGGAAGCGGCGCACCAGGCGATCATCGACGCGGTGGCCCACGACGTCAAGAACCCGCTGACCGCAGTCGTCGGCCAGGCGCAATTGATCTCCCGTCGATTGGCGCGTGGCGTGGACGACTTCGACCGGCTCAAGGCCGGCGTTGCGGCGATCGAAGCGGGCGCGACCCGGGCCACCGATCTGCTCGACGACCTGACCGACGCAGCGCGGCTCGACGCGGGTCAACTCCTGACCTTGCAGTCTTCGCCCGTCGATCTCGTTTCGTTGGCCGAAACGGCGGCGCGGCAACATCAGAGCGCGACTGGGCGGCATACGATCCAGGTCGAGACGACGGTCGCTTCGCTCGTCGGCGACTGGGATGCCGCCCGCATCCGGCGCGTGCTCGACAATCTCCTCGGCAACGCGGTCAAGTACAGCCCGAACGGCGGTCCGGTGACCGTCACGATTGGCCGCGAGGAGGAGTCAGGTGACGTCTGGGCGGTGCTGACCGTGGCCGATCAAGGCGTCGGCATCCCGCGGCGGGACCTGCCGCGCGTCTTCGAACGCTTCCATCGCGGCGGCAATGTCGCGCGGCGCATCGCCGGCAGCGGCATCGGCTTGAGCGGCGCCCGGCAGATCGTCGAGCAGCACGGCGGCACGATCGCGGTCACGAGCGTCGAAGGACAAGGCAGCGCGTTCACTGTCCGCCTGCCGCTGCCAGCCGATGCGGGCTGACGACGATCGTCGACCGTCGATGCAGCGCGCGGAGGAAGTAGGCTGCCATCCTCATGACCCTGCCCCTTGACCGCCAACACAGGGTCCACGCTCCTGCCGTCCGCAAATCCCTGACCCGTCCGCTGAACGTTCATGGCCGTTGACAACCCTTCGGCGCGCTCATAGGCTTCTGGCGCGCCCGGACGCGGCTGGCGGCCGATCGGGCGATGTGCAGGAGGACGGCGGTGAGCGCGACGATTTCGACTTCGCCCCGGTCCGTCGCGGCGGGTCGCCGGTTCGACCCCGCGATGGCGGCGAGCCACGTCATCCTCATCGTGGCCTGCCTGGCGATCCTGTTGCCGGTCGTCTGGACGGCGCGCACCTCGCTCACCAGCCGCAACCTCGCCTACGACCCCGGCACGATCATCTTCCAGCCGACGCTGGAGAACTACGCCAAGATCTTCGGCCACGACAATTTCCAGAAATACTTCTGGAACAGCCTCTGGATTGGGCTCGCCTCGACCATCGTCAGCCTCGCCATCGGTTCGCTGGCCGCATATTCGATCGCCCGTTTCCGCACCGGCGGTCAGGCGTTCAGCCTGACAGTGCTCGGCACGCAGATGTTGCCGCCGGTGGCGCTGGTGATCCCCTTCTATCTCCTGGCCCAGCGGCTCGATCTGCTCGACCACGGCCTGGCGCTGGCGACGGTCTACCTGTCGTTCAACCTGCCGTTCGTCGTCTGGATCCTGATCGGCTTTTTCCAGGGGATTCCGCGCGAACTGGAAGAAGCGGCGCTGGTCGACGGGGCGGGGCGCTTCGGCGCCTTCTGGCAGATCGTTTTGCCGCTGTCGCTGCCGGGCTTGCTGGCGGCCGGCGTCTTTTCGTTCGTCCTGTCGTGGAACGAATTTCTGTTCGCGCTGGTGCTGACGGGGCGCAACGCGAAAACCTTGCCGGTGGCGCTGGCGGGGTTGATGACGTCCCAGGGCAACCAGATCGGCGCGATTTGCGCGGCGACGATCGCGATGATGACCCCGATCGTCGTCCTCACCTGGGTCATCCAGCGGTTTCTGGTTCGCGGTTTGACGTTCGGAGCCGTCAAGTGACCGCGCCGGACGAACGGACGCATGCGTCACCGGCTGATGGATCGGCGGCCCAGCCGGCCGTCACGCTCGACCACTGCGTCATCCACGTCTCCGATTGGAGCCGATCGAATGCGTTTTATCGCGACGTGCTCGGCGCGGAGGTCGTCGCGCGCGGGGCCGGCTGGGTCTATCGGTTCGGCGCCCAGCAACTCAACGTCCATGGTCCGGGCGTCGACGCCCAGCCGGTCGCGACGATCCCCGTGCCGCCCGGCGGCAGCGACCTCTGCTTCGCGTGGCCGGGTCCCATTCGGGAGGCGCGGGCGCATCTCGAGCGGTATGGCGTCGGGGTCGAGTTGGGCCCGGTCGAACGGTTCGGCGCCGACGGGCCTGGCTGGAGCGTCTATTTCCGCGATCCCGACGGCTCCTTGCTCGAATTCATTTCGTATGCTGCGCCGTGATGGCGGCAGACCAAACGAAGGGCTCATTTTCGATCGCGATCTTCGATGCTTGGAGGAGGTCAGAGATGGACACGCGTGAACGCCTCGACGCCAATCGCGCGAACGAGAGCGCCGGGACGAACAGCCGGAGAGTCGGCCGCCGCGGCGTCTTGAAAGGCGCGGCCGGCGCCGGGCTAGCGCTCGGCCTCGGGAGCCGGTTCGGCCAGATCTCCTCGGCGCAGGAGATCACCTATTCCAAGGACTACGCCGGCACGACCCTCAACATGCTGATGGAAGACCTGTCGGAAACGACGATCATCGAAAGCCTGCTGCCCGACTTCAAGGACAAGACCGGCATCGACGTGGCGTTCGAAAAAGTCAACTACAACGTGATGCACGAAAAACTCGTGCCGCAACTCGCGGCGGGGGCGGGCAACGGCTCGTACGACGCGCTCGAGGTCGATTTCTACTGGGTCTACGAATTCGCCCGCTCCGGCTGGGTGGAAGTACTCGGCAAGCGCATCCAGGCGTCGAACGGCCAGGTCGATCTGTCCCGCTACATTCCGGCGACCCTCAAGATCAATTCCGAGGTCGACGGCAAGACGTTCTACGTGCCGATGTATCCCTATCCCATGGGGCTCCTCTATCGCAACGACCTGATGGACGACGCCGCGTTCAAGGACGCCTACAAGCAGGTCGCCGGCAAGGACCTCGCCATGCCCGACAGCGTCGAGGCGTACGTCGATCTTGCCAAGAACGTCTCGAAGATGGACAAGGGGGTCTACGGCGCGGCGATGCAGGCGGCGCAGCCCGACCCGATCGTGATGGAATTCTGCAACTTCCTTTACGGCATGGGCGGCGACTACTACGACGAAGGGTTGACCAAGCCGATCATCAATGAAGCGCTCGGCGTCAAGGCGTTGACCGCCTACGTCGATTGCGTCAAGAACGCCGCCCAGCCGGGCGCGGCCGGCGCCGACCTGAACGACACGATGGCGACCTACCTGCAAGGGAAGGCGTTCAGCATGATTTCGTACGTGCTTTTCATGCTGAACAACTTCCAGAATGACCCGACCAGCAAGGTCAAGGGGAAGAGCGGCATCCACACGATGCCGGGCGACAAGGGACTGACCGGCGCCTGGAGCTGGGGCATCCCGAACAGTTCGCCAAATCCGGATGCGGCCTGGGAATACATTAAATGGGTCGAATCGCCCGACATCGCCATGAAGCGGGCGATCGCCGGCGGGGTGCCGTCCCAACTCGCGCCCTACGACAACGCCGAATTTCTCTCCAAGTACCCGTGGATGAAGCAGGCCAAGGACCTGATCGGCAACGGCAAGGGCTTGCCGGCGGTGACGAAGCAAACGCAACTCGTCGAGATCATGGGGCGGCATCTCAGCGACGCCGTTTCCGGCGGCGCCT
>JAICJJ010000361.1 GCA_025928535.1 Thermomicrobiales bacterium | reverse complement strand
CGCGAAGACCTCGCCGCGCGCGAAGAAGCCCAGCTCGCCGTCCTCCGTCGCTACCTGCCGACGGAGATGACCGACGACGAACTCGCGGCGCTGGTCGATGAGGTCATCCGCGAAACCGGCGCGACCGGGCCGAAAGACATGGGCAAGGTGATGCCGGCCGCCATCGCGCGCGCGGCGGGACGGGCTGACGGCCGCCGAATCAGCGCGAGCGTCAAATCGGCCCTCGCCGCCGCGCCGTAAGTCGTGATGGACGAAGCGACGCCGCCATCAGCGGGAGACCGACTTCAACTCGAATTCGATATCGCGCTCGAAACGGCGCCGCCTCCCGACCTCGATCTCGACGCGTGGCCTCGACTCGCCCGCTACGTCCTCAGCGAAGAAGGACAATACGGCGCGTGGGTCGTCGCGGCAGCGCTGGTTGACGACGAACGCATCCGCGAGATGCATCGCGACTTCATGGGCGTCGATACGGCGACCGACGTCATCACCTTTCCGGCCGCCGGACCGGACGAGCCGCCTATCGGCGGCGACATTGCCATCTCCGTCGATCGGGCGCGTGCGCAAGCGCCCGATTTCGGCCTGTCGCCGGCGGATGAAACGACCTTTCTCCTCATCCACGGCCTGCTGCATCTTTGCGGCTGGGACGACGCGACGCCGGACGACCGCCAGCGGATGCTCGACCGGGGTCGTGCCCTGCTCGATCGGTTCGCCCAGATTCCCGCCGACAGTTAGGCCTGCGGCGGGAGACCCAGCATGGCCCGTCGCAACACGTCGGCGGCGTTCATGCCTGCCCGTCGCTGAAACTCGGGAAACGCCGCCCGCAGTGGGAATGCCTCGCCTGCGGTGAGCGCGCCAGCGAGCGCGATCCGGACCGTTCCTTCGTACAGCCCCTGCTCGACTGGCCGCATCGTGGCGGCGACGCCCATCCCGACCGCTGCGCCGAACGATTGTCTGGCCGCATCCGCCAGGGTGGTCGGGTCCGCCTCCGGTTCGAGGCCGACGACGGTCATGCCCAGCAGCGTGGTTCCGGCGTCCGGCTCCGTGTAGAGGAGCGCGCCGAAGCGGCCGCCCGTGCCCGCTTCGGCGACGGCGAGCGTGAGGCCGCGCTCGCGGAGGAGATCGAGCAACGCGCCGGCGAGCGAGCGGTCCGACTCGGCGTAGATCCAGGGAGCGAGGCGCCTGCCGATGTCGGCGACCGTCGCCGCGAGGGCTGATTCCGCCTCGTCCGCCGTCGCTCCGCCGGCTGTGACGCGGACGTGGACGCCGTCGTCCTTGGCGTAGGTGCCGACGTACGGCTCGTCCAGTCGCATCAGATCGCCAATGCGCTGCCCGGCCGCCGATTCGCCGATGCCAATCGTCTTGAAATTGAACGTCCGGTAGACCCGCGCCGGCAGCAACGGCGCCAGCCGGGGCGCGACCTGTTCCCGCCACATTCGGTACATCTCGCGGGGCACGCCCGGCATCGAGACGACGATCTTGTCGCCGAGGCGCACGAACCAGCCGGGCGCGGTGCCGACCGGATTCGGCAACGTTTCGGCCGACGGGATGAGCCAGGCTTGCTTGGCGTTTTGCTCCGGCATTTCGAGACCGCGCGCCGCGAAAAACGAGCGAATCCCGTCCAGCAGCGCGAGATCGACTTCGGGCGTTTCGCCAGCGACCGCCGCGATCGCTTCGCGAGTCAGATCGTCTTCGGTGGGACCGACGCCGCCGCTGCAGATGACGAGACCGGCGTCGTCGAGCGCGAGCCGGATGGCCCGCTCGAGCCGGCCGCGATCGTCCGGAACCTGAACGACATGGAGCAGGTCGATCCCGAGGCCGATCAATTCCTGGGCGAGAAACGTCGCGTTGGTGTCGGTCAGGTGCCCCTGGATCAATTCGCTGCCGATCGACAGGATGTAGGCTTGCATCGTGTCGCTCGCTCCCGTTCGTGTATCGTCCCGCCGGGCGCGTCCCGTCTCGTGGCGCGACCTTACCAGACGCACGCGCCGAACCGGGAATGACCCCGCGCGGTTCGCGCCTCGGCCGCTCAGGCGGACGGCGTCGCCACCGGTGTCCCGGCCGGACAAACCGGCGGCAGCGTCACCTTCTGATCGACGCACGCCATCCCCGCTTCGAGTTGCGCCAGGCCGAGCAGACCTTCCGGCGCCGCCGACCAGATCACCGACGTGCAGGTATCCAGATCGCAGCCGCCGCCGAACGTCAACGAGGGTCCCGTTGCGACCATCTCACATTGGCATGTCGCCAGCGCGGGGTTCTGCGGATCGATCGTGCACGGCACGTCGAGACAGTTCGCCCAGGGAGTGTTTGCGGAACAGGTCATCGTGAAAAACGCGCTGTTGACGTTGGCGGTCGAAAAATTCGAGTGGAGCGAGTTGCCCGACTGCGCCCGCTCCGCGCACGACTTGAAGCCGATGGCGTAATCGTCGATCACCACGCACTGGCAATTCGCGATCGTCGAGTCCTTCGTCGAGCGTTCGCAGGGCGCGGTGGTGCACAACGCGAAGGTTTGCTTGCAAAACCAGGCGCCGTCGATTTCCATCTCGGTCGCGGAAGGACCTGGGCAGACGAACGGCGTAGCCGACGCGGCGGGCGTCGATTGCGCCGCCGCGTCGTGGCCGGCGCTCGATCGGCCGAATCCGGCGACCGCGCCGGACACGCCCCAACCGCCGAGCCGCAGCGCTGTTCGTCGTGGAATGCGAGATCGGGCCAGACTCCGTGCGAGAAGGTCGAAGCGGTCGCCTTCCATGATGGAATCCCTTCCGCGATGCGTCACGAGACGCGGAGGAAGGAACTCGCGGCGCGCTCGCAACCCCCACACCTCGTCACACTGACGTCAGTGATCCTTCCCAAGGCGACATCATACGGCGGAATCACGAGTCATGCGGACGGCGCCGGCGGAACCGTCCCTTTCCAACGCGGCTGCTTCTCGCGACTGGAGCGGGGGGCGGTTCGTCGTCCCGCGCCGTTGCCGCCCAGGAGTTCGGCTTGCTGCGCCTTCAGCCGGGTGAATGCTGTGGCGGCGTACGCGGCGAGTTCGTCGCCGGGGAAATTGACGACCGAAATGTTGTCTTCCCGCGCCATGGAAACCTCGCCCCGTTCCCATTGCTTGAGCACCGCCTGGTATCCCGCGATGTGGGCACAGAGGGCGAGGAGGCAGGGCGGCATGTCGGGTTCTTCGATCAGGTCGGCGTGATCGAGCACCAGTTCCATCATTTGTCGATGCACCGGCACGAAGACCGAGCCCATCCAGAGCCGCCAGACGACAACGTCTTCGCTGGTGAGCGGCGGATCGTTTTTCCAGTACGACACGCCAGCGCCATTGGAGCGATAGCGCTTCCGGAACGCCTGCCACGATTCGTCGCTGGCGCGGGTGAGCGCCAGCAGCGGCCCATAGAACTCGCTCAACTGCCGGTTGATCCGTTCGAGCCGATCGTTGCGCTGCGCAAGCCGGATGTCGGTCGCGTACTTGACGAAGTAGCCGAACAAGGCCGCGCCGACGCCGACAAGCGCGGCGGCTACGGTCGGATCCATCCTCCCTCCAGATTGCTGTGTCGCGTGCTTGGAATGGGCATGTGAACTTGGCAATGCAGGAAGCGATGGTCGCCTGCGCCGGGGCATACGCCCGAATTCGACAGCGCGGCCACGATCTCGGCGGTACCCTCGGAGGGAATCGAACCCCCAGCCTTCTGGTTCGAAGCCAGACGCTCTGTCCGTTGAGCTACGAGGGCGCGGCGCCTGGAGCGCCGGGGCAAAGTATAGCAGCCGTGCTGGAGCGCTTCATTGACGGAGACGCAGGCGGCGGCGTAGCGTTGCAGCGAGGAGGTGTTCGCTCATGTCCGCGTTGGCCCTGTCGGCCGAATCAAGATTTGGCATTCGCTGGCCCGCCCTGCTGCTGGTCGTCGCCGGGCTCTTCGTCGGCGTGGCCATCGCCTCGCGCGAACCGGCGATGCGCAGCGCGCTGAACGGCGTCG
>JAICJJ010000419.1 GCA_025928535.1 Thermomicrobiales bacterium | reverse complement strand
TCTGCCGCGAAGACGCCGACGGCGCGATCCATCGCGTGCCGGTCGGGACGATCGAAGGCGCGCAGCCCGGCAAGCAGGTGACGATCTTCGCCGGCCAGCACGGCACCGAATATGACGCCATCGAGGCGGCGCAGCGGTTCTACCGGACGACGGATCCCGACCAGGTCCAGGGTCGAATCGTCGTCGCCTTCGTTCTGAACCTTCCATCGTTCCAGTCCTGGACGCAATTCGCGTCGACCCCGGAGCCCGTCGTCGAGATCATGAAGGAACTGGCGACCGGCAGCGACGCGCTGATCAATTGCCACGGCGGCGAATTCAGCGAAGGCATGTGCCCCTACGTGATTTGCCGCCAGATCGGCGACGACGATCTCGACCAGCGAGCCCTGGCGATGGCCGAGGCCTTCGGCCTCCCCTACATCTCGATCTCCCGCTATCGCGGCGAGCCGCCGGTCGATCCGTCCGGCGCCAGGCCGCCTTGGTGGCTCTGGCCGCGCAAGAGCATGGCCGACGAGTTGCGGATTCCCGAAATCACGCCCGAGGTCGGCCAGCGTGGAAGCCGCGACGACGAAGGTCTGATGCATCGCGGCATCGTCAACGTGCTCCGCCAGCTCGGCGTCCTGGCCGGCGATGCCGCCCGCCCGGCCGTTGCGCCCCGCGTCATCGGCGAGCGCTATTGGCTGACCGCCAGCGCCGCAGGCACCTTCTTCCCGGAGGTCCAGGTGTGCCAGGACGTGGCGCAAGGCCAACTCCTCGGCGTCGTGCGGGACTACTTCGGCAATCTCATCGAGGAGATCCGCGCTCCCGCCGCCGCCAAAGTGATGAACATGAATTGGGGCATGCCGGTGCGCAAAGACGGATTCCTCCTCTGGCTGGGCGAAGTTTGAGCGCGTCGGCGCGCGGAGGAACCGGCGGCGATCCGGGAAACCGCTCCGGACCGCATGACCGCCACAAGGGAAGGACAAGGCCGGTGATCTTGCCTGAGGGTCGATCGCTCGAGCAAAGCGAAGAACTGCTCCGCGGCGCGATCGACATCCACGTCCACGCGGGACCGCACATCTTCAGCAGCCCGCGCCGGATCGATCCGTTCCAGGCGGCGACGCAGGCGCGCGACGCCGGCATGCGGGCCATCGTCTTCATGGACGTCTTCGAGATGAGCAACGGCACGGCCTGGCTCGTCAATCGCGTCGTTCCCGACTTCCGCACCTTCGGCGGCCTGATCCTCAACACCGTCTACGGCGGGATGAACCCGCGCGCCGTCAAGACCGCCCTGGCCTACGGCGACGGCGCGAAGTTCATCTCCTTCGGCGCCCATTCGACCTATTTTCAAGCCAGCAAGGAAGGACGGCTCGTCGATGGCCAGTTCGTTCCCCTCAGCGACCTCTTTCCCCGCTTCGGCGAGGAAGAACTGACGCGGGCGGTCCGCATCCCCGTCGATGGGCCGCCCACGCCGGAACTGAGCGAGATCCTCGAGTCGATCGCGGCCAGCCCCGGCGTCTATCTCAACACTGGCCACGTCTCAAATGAAGAAGCGATGCGCCTCATCGATCTGGCAGCCGACTACGGCATCCGTCAGGTCCTGGTCGCCAGCGCCGTCACCAAAAACATGACGCTCGAGGCGCAGCGCGCCGCCGCCGCCAAAGGCGCCTACCTGGAGCACACCCTCGCCGCCTTCACCCACACCACCCCAATCCCCAAAACGCATTACTACGTCGAACGCGAGTACGCCGCGATCGACGAAGGAATGGACGAAGCGTCCCGCGCCGGCGTTCGCGGCGTCGCCGAGCAAATCCAGGCCATCGGCGCGGAGCATTGCATCATTGCCAGCGATTTCGGCGTCTACACCTTGCCGCCCCCGGTCGAAGGATTCCGCGAGTTCATCGCCTGCTTGCTCGATCTCGGCGTCAGCCCCGATGAGATTCGGACGATGGTCGCCCGCAACCCGGCGCGGCTGCTCGGCCTCGACGAGGAGTGACGGATGACGAACCAGACGGTGATCGCCGGCGGCACGGCGGTCACGGAAGACGGCATCTTCCCGGCGGACGTCGTCATCGAGGGCGAACGCATCGTCGCCCTGACGACCCCCGGCGCCGGCCCGCCGGACGCGGCGCGCATCGACGCGACCGACTACCTCGTCCTCCCGGGCGGCATCGACGTCCATACGCACTTCGAAGAGCCCGACCCCGAACTGCTCGAAGGATTCACGACCGGCGGCATGGCCGCCGCGGCCGGCGGCATCACGACGGTGGTCGAAATGCCGCAAGCCCATCCCACGACGACGACCGCGGACTTGCTGCGCGACAAGATCGCCCTCGTGGAGCGCAACGCGGTCATCGACATGGCGCTCTACGGCGGCGTCATCGGCGAACCCTCCCAAGATTCCGCCGAACTGGAACGCATGGCCGCCGCCGGCGCCGCCGCCTTCAAGTCCTTCATGGCCTCGTCCAGCCCCTTCTTTCCCGCGGTCGATCACGCCCAACTCTTCCAGGCGATGCGGACGATCGCCCCGCTCGGTCTGCCGTACGCCCTCCACGCCGAAGACGGCGCCTTGCTTGCCGATGGCCTCCGGCGCATCCAGGCAGCCGGCCGCGTCGATCCCATGGCCCACGCCGAGTCGCGGCCGCCCCTCGTCGAAACCGTCGCCGTCGGCGTCGCGCTGGCGCTCGCCGAACAGACCGGCTGCCACGTTCATCTCTGCCACGTCGCCTCCGCCGACGCCCTCCGGCTCATCCGCGACGCCAAAGCCCGCGGCGTCCACGCGACCGCGGAGACGTGCCCCCAATACCTGCTCTTGAACACCGACGATCTCTGCCGGCTGAAAGGCTTCGCCCGCTGCGCCCCGGCGGTTCGCGAGCAAGCCGAGGTCGATCGCATCTGGCCCTACGTCCTCGACGGCACGATCGATCTCCTTTCCTCCGATCACAGCCCGTACCCGATCGAGCGCAAGCAGGTCGGCGACGGCGACATCTTCCAGGCTCCCCTCGGCCTCTCCGGCGTGCAAACCCTTCTCCCGGCGTGCTTCGACGCCGCCGTCCATCAGCGGGGCATGGAGCCGGAACGATTCGTCCGACTCGTCGCCGCCAATCCCGCTCGCATCTTCGGCCTCTACCCCCGCAAGGGAACGATCCGGCCCGGCAGCGACGCCGACCTCGTGCTCTTCGATCCATGGCAGCGCTGGACGATCCGCGACGAAGACGCCCATCACCGGCAGAAATGGACCCCGTACGCCGGCAAGGAGATCACCGGCCGCGTGCGGCGGACCATTCGCCGCGGCCAAACGATCTTCGAAGCTGCCCCGGACGGGCCCGGCCGGGTCACGGCGCAACCAGGATCGGGACGCTTTCTGCCGGGCGCTTACGGCGCGCCCAAAGCGTGAATGCGAATCGGAGGCAATTCACCTCGCTCACGCGACCGAATGCCAACCATCTC
>JAICJJ010000206.1 GCA_025928535.1 Thermomicrobiales bacterium | reverse complement strand
GATGCGCCGCCGCCTTCGGTAGCATCCAGTCCGGCGACCGGCCCGCGCACCCGGCCCCGCGCGCGCCGGTCGATTTCCTGACGAACCGCCCGGCATCCCACCGCCGGGCGGTTCGTCGTTTGCTCTCCTCGACGGCGGAGCCGTGGTGAGTCGCGACTCGGTCCGCCGTGCCGGCCGAGACTGGCCGTCGATGCTGCTCCTCGGCCTGGCCTTTGGCGTCTTCGAAGCTGCTCAATGCACACGGCCGGCCGCCGGCGGATCGTGAGCGGGGCGGTCGCCGAACCAGGCGATGACGCGGCGCCTGCCGCGGCGGTCGGGTTGTTCAGCCGATCGGTGATGGACGAGGAAAAGGCCGCGCGGCGGGATGGGGCCGCGCGGCCGGAACCTCGGGGAGGGAAGAAACCCCTGGCGCGCCGTGGCGAGCGGCGCGTCTGGCTGGCGATTGTCGGCTACACCGCCCGATCTCGGTCGGCCGCCGCGGAGCGAGGGGATCGCTCGTCGTCGGTTCGGACCGGCGGGCTCCAAGGTGCCGCAGAGTCATCGTCGCCGGAATTCATGGTACGGGGTGGGCGGTCGCCGCGCCGTACCATTGGGATAGGTTGAAACACACGTTCAGACCGCGATCCGGCGCGGCGCGGCTCAGATCAGCCCGCGCCGGATCGCTTCCGCCACCGCGTGCGCCCGGTCGACGGCGCCCAATTTAACGAAGATCGTCTGCAAGCGCTTCTTGATCGCCACCTCGGTCCGCCCCATCGCCAGGCCGATTTCGCGATTCGTCGCCCCTTCGCTCGTGCGGCGCAGGATTTCGAGGTCTTCGTTCGACAGATCGGCGGTGCGGTGCGTCTGCTCGCGCGCCAGGCCGCCGAATTCCTGGAGCACGCCATCGAGCAATTCGGGGCTCAGTTGGCGGCGGCCCCGCGCCGCCGCGCGAATCGCCGCGATCAATTGCTCCGGCGGCGTGCTTTTCAGCAGATACCCGTCGGCCCCCGCTTCCAGCGCCTGGCGGACATACGCCTGGTCGCCGTACGACGTCAGGATGATCACCGCCGAGCGCGTCTCGCTGTCGCGCAGCCGGCGGGTCGCCTGCACGCCGCTCGCGCCCGGCATCCGCAAATCGAGCAAGATCACGTCCGGTTGCAGCAGCCGCGCCCGCTCGATCGCCCCGGATGCGTCGTGCGCTTCGCCGGTGACCTCGATATCGCCCGCGGTCGCGAGCACCTTGCGCAAACCTTCGATCACCACCGGATGATCGTCGACCAGGAGTACGGAAATCATCGTTGAACCGCCTGGTCCACGGCCGGTTCGAGGCGAACTATGTCGTCGGCCATCGCGCCATCCTCATCGATGAGCGGTTCCGGTTGCGGTTCGATGCGGCGCTCGATCGTGACCGTCGTGCCGTCGCCCGGCCGCGACGCGATCGAAAACGCCGCCCCGATCGCGGCGGCGCGCTCGCGCATGCTCAGCAGGCCGAGCGACGTGGGCCGCGCCGCGATCTCCGGGATGAACCCGGCGCCATTGTCGCAAATCGAGACGCGCAGCACGTCGCCAACGATATCGAACCGGACCACCGCTTCGCTCGCGCCGCCGTGCCGCAAGGCGTTGTGCAGCGCTTCCTGCACGATGCGATAGATCGCGAGCCGCACCTCCGGGGTCAACGGCGGCGGCGGTTCCTCCATTTCGAGCCGGCAGGCAAGGCCGGAGCGTTGAATCTGCGCCATGTACCGCTCGATCGCGGCGTCGACGCCGATGTCGTCGAGATCGGGGGGGCGCAACGCAAACACGACGCCGTGCAACTCTTCCGTGGCGCGGCCGAGCAGGTCGGCGATCGAATCGAGATCCGTCGTGAGTTCGGCCGCCTCGGGATCGTGCTGGCCGTTGCCGTTGCCGCCGGCCGCGCCGCGGAGTTCGAGCGCCCGCGTCTGGTAGAGGGCCCCGGTGATGAGCGGCGCAACCGCGTCGTGGATTTCCCCCGCGATGCGCCGCCGCTCGTCTTCCTGCAACCGGACGGTGCGGCGGTTCAATTCGCGCATCTGCTCGGCTTGCGCGGCGTCTTCTTCCTGCGCCGCTTCGAGCGCCCGGACCTTGGCGACCAGTTGATTGGCCATCTCGCGAAACGCGTCGCCGAGCGACGCGATTTCGCCGCCGCCGCCCGGGACGATCTGCACGGAATAATCGCCGCGCGCCAGTTTCGTCGCCTGGAATGTCAGATGCCGCAGTGGCCGGGCGATCCATTCGCCGAGGAAGAGGACGATGAAAATCGTCGCCAGCGTCGCCAATCCGAGCGCGATCAGCGCCCGCTCGATCAGCATCCGATTCGGCGCGTAGGCGGCCGGCGTCGGGTGCGTCACGAGCGCCACCCACGGCGCCCCCGGCACCGGCGCGAACGCCGCCAGTTGATCGCCCGATTGCGGGTCGGTGTAGATGTGCGTGCCGATCTTGCCGGACAGCCCGTCGGCGACGGTCTGGGCGAGGCCGCGGCTCAGATCGCTCGTCTCGAGATCGGAGCCTTGCGACGCGATGATTTCGCCTTGCGAGACGACGGCGATGACCGTGTCGCCGCTGGCGAATGGCAGCACGGTGTCTTTCAGACGGTCGGCCGAAAGGAGCGCGCCGACGGCGCCAATCGGCGCGGAGCCGGTCTGGTCGCGGGCGCGCACCGGCACGACGATCGCGATCACATCGGCGTCGGGCGCGGTCAACTTGCCGGAAATGCCGGTTTCGCCCAGTTTCAGCGCCCGATCGATGCTGTCGTTGAAACTGCTGACCGTCTGGAACTGGCTCGGGTCGATCCCGCGCCAGGCCACCACGCTGTGGTCCGGCGCGATCAGGAACAGGCCGTAGAGGCTCGGCCGGGCGCGCTGGAACTGGTCGAGCACGTCGCCCGCGGAGTTGGCGTCGAGCCGGCGCACCTTGTCGATGCTGGCGATCTCGTTGAGGACCCGGGTGTTGTCGTCGAGCGTCGCGGCGACGACCTTGGCGACGACTTCGACGGTGGCGCTTTGGGCTTCGAGGAGTTGGTCGCGGCCGTTTCCGACGCTTTCGTACAGCACGAAAAGCACGACAATAACCAGTGGCGCCAAACACGCCACCGCCACCATCACGAACCG
Source organism: Thermomicrobiales bacterium (assembly GCA_025928535.1). GTDB lineage: Bacteria > Chloroflexota > Chloroflexia > Thermomicrobiales > UBA6265 > JAICJJ01. The sequence continues at coordinate 2,742 of JAICJJ010000206.1, read as the reverse complement.
AGCCCGCAACGACCAGCCGCGGCCCAACACCCCTCCTCCGCGCACGCGCCGCCTCCGGCTCTCCCGGCAATGATGCGCGCCCGCCGGGTGGAATGGCATACCCAAAGGCGCCCGGCGGACGGTCCGTTGGCGCCCGAAACGGCCCTTCCCCGGACATTTACGCTTGATGCCGGCCGTGAGGTTCTCGCCGCGGAAGCGATGCCCAACCGCCGTCGCGCTCCCAAACGATCACCGATCTTCGACCGGCGCCTCGACCGGGGCCTGGAGCGCGCGGCGCTTTCTCCGCGCCTGGCCGACGCGGTCGAGCAGCGCGCCGGTCAAGGTCGGCGTGTCGGGATGGACCCGCGTCGCCGCGCCGGCAACGTAGGGCGTCGTGATCCGCCGCAGGTAGCGGCCGAGTCCTTCGTCGGCGATAGCCCGCAGCGCATCCCGATAGAACTGGAAAACGTGAATATTGCCGAGTTCGATCCCGGCGCGGGCCGCGGCGGCGCCGACGGCGGCCGAGACGTCGCCGATCGATCGCTCTTCCCGTCGCGCCGCCGCTTGCAGCCCGGCGAAGATGGCGCCCAATTCGCCGGCGCTCGGCAGATCGCTCGCCTGCGCCCGCAACGCGCCAAGCGAGGCCCGCGCTTCGGCCACGCTCGTCGGCGGAATGTCGATCGTGTCGGCCAGCACGCCGCTCGCCGCTTCCAGACGGTCGAGCAATGCCTCGACCGAGGCGACGGATGTGTCGGGCGGCAGGAGACCGTCCGCTTTCAATTCGGCTTCCAGCGCGCGCAGGTACGCCTTCGAACCGCCGATCAGACCGGAAACGCCTGCCAGCAACCAGAGCGGCGACCAGCCGACGCTGAGGATGCTGGCCAGTTCGACCACATTCCCGGCCGCCTTTTTCACCGCCAGCGCGCCGGCCGGCATCGTTTCCGCCGGGTAGCGCCCTTCGACCCCGCCGACCCATTCCACGACGATGCGCAGCATGCGGTCGATCGTCGCCTGATAGAGCCGCGATTGCCGAACCGGATGCGGCAGCGCCAGCCGCGTCGCTTCCACCGCCGCGCCGCCGACCAACGCCGCGACCGCCCGCACCAACCGCTCGGGCACGGTCGCCAAATATCGTCCGACTGCCATCCTCGCTCCCGTCATCTCCTGACGCCGATCCTCGCCCCTGCCCCAAGAATAGCGAGGCGGCGCCGTAAGATGCCGGGACGAGATCGCGCGGGCAGCGTAGGAGGACGGGCAATGAATCATGGCGAATTGCGGATCGACGACGCGCGGCTGCTCGCCAGCCTCGACGAGTTGGCGGCGATCGGCGCGACCGCCGGCGGCGGCGTCACCCGCCTCGCTCTGACGGACGACGACCGCGCCGCCCGCGATCTCCTGCGGCGCTGGATGACCGACGCCGACCTCGCCGTCCGCGTCGACGATTTCGGCACGATGACCGGCCGCCGCGCCGGGCGCGACGTCGGCCCGGCGGTCCTCCTCGCGTCGCACATCGATTCGGTCCGCAACGGCGGCCAGTTCGACGGCGCCTACGGCGTGCTCGCGGCGCTCGAAGTCGTCCGGACGCTGAACGACCACGGCATCATCACCCGCCGCCCGCTCGAACTGGTCAACTGGACCAACGAAGAAGGGGTCCGCTTCGAGCCGGCGATGATGGCCTCCGGCGCGGTCGCCGGTCGTTTCACCCGCGACTACGTGCACGGCCGCGTCGATCGCGCCGGCATGCGCTTCGGCGATGAATTGCGGCGCATTGGGTATCTCGGCGACGAAGCGAACCGGCCCGGGCCGGCCGCCGCCTATCTCGAATTGCACATCGAACAGGGGCCGGCGCTGGAGGCGACGGGGCAGCCGGTCGGCATCGTCGAAGGCATCGTCGGCATCACGTGGACCGAGGTCACGATCGAAGGCCATTCCGACCACGCCGGCCCCAGCCCGATGGAATTGCGCCACGATGCCCTCGCCGCCGCCGCCCGGATCATTTCCGGCGTGGAAGAAGCCGCCCGCGAAACGAGCGACGCCGTCGGCACGGTCGGCCGGATTCAGGCCGAGCCGAACGTGATCAACACCATTCCGGGCCGGGTGACGATGAGCGCCGATTTCCGCCACCCGGGCCGGGAGACGCTCGACAGCCTGGTCGATGGGTTGCGGGAATTGGCGGCGGACGTCGCGGCCGAGCGAGGCGTCACGATCGGGATCGAGCGATTCTGGACCAGCGAGCCGACGCCGTTCGACTCGTCCGTCGTCGCCGCCGTCGCAGACGCTGCCGCCGCTCTTGACCTGCCGGCGATGCGCCTCTGGTCGGGCGCCGGCCACGACGCCAAGTACGCGCAGGACATCTGGCCCTCCGGCATGATCTTCGTCCGCAGCGCCGGCGGCCTCAGCCATTGCGAAGACGAGTTCAGCGCCCCGGCCGATCTGGCCGCCGGCGCCAACGTGCTCCTGCACGCGGCGCTGCGGCTGGCCGAGGGGTAGCGTGCCGGCGCGGCTACCCCCGGTCGAACGCCAGGATCACCCTGGCGAACGCTTCGAGCGTTTGTGGGGTGCAGGGATCGGGCGCGCAGAGATAGTGACGCAAGCCGAGGGCGGCGAAACGCTTCATCGCGGCGGCCATTTCGTCGGCGCTGCCGCGGATCGGCCGCCAGCGGTCCTTGCACCCTTCCATCGCGAACTGGCTGCCGCCGGTGCGGACCAGCGACGCCGGCTCCCGCCCGACCTCGCGGCATGCTCCGTCGAGCGCCCGCAACT
>JAICJJ010000468.1 GCA_025928535.1 Thermomicrobiales bacterium | reverse complement strand
TCGCGGCATGGAAATCACCGACATCCGACTGGTGCGCAAGGAAGGCGGTCGTTCGGGCGTCTGGGAGCGGACGTGAACGAGGAGGCCGGCGTCGCGCGGGACGAACGCCGGGCGTACAATGCCCAACCAGGGGACGGGCGCCAGGGCCGGCGCCGAACACGCGAACGATTCAGGAGGAGTCCGCGGCGATGTCGGCGGTGACCACCGGGCGTGGGACGGAAGGGCTGGGAGTCACGATCCCGGGGGCGGATCGGCTCATCTGGTACTTCATGCGCGTTTCGGGCCTTGCCCTGATCTTGCTCGCCGGCGGCCACCTCTTCATCACCCACTATCTCAACGTGCCGTCGGACACCACCTTCGATTTCGTCGCCGCACGCTGGGCGAATCCGCTCTGGCGGTCGTTCGACTGGCTCCTGCTGATGACCGCGCTCTGGCATGGCGTCTTCGGATTGCGCTATTCGATCCAGGACTACATCGGCCGGCCGGGCGCGCGGGTCGCGACGCTGGCCGTCGCCTACGCGGCCGGCTTCATCTTCATGGCGGTCGGCAGCGTGACCGTCTTCACCTTCGACGAAGCGGCGGCGCGCAACAACACGGGACCGCTGGCCGGGCAGATGTGGATCGCGCAGGCCATCGGCTGGTCGCTCTATCTCTTCGCCTTCGTCACCTACGTCGCGATCGTCTTGCTCGTGATCTGGGTGCTGCGCGGCTTGTTCGGCGGTGGGCTGCCGATCTACCAGGGCGATCCGGGGCAATACGCCTGGGCGCTCCATCGCGCCACCGGGATCGGCATCCTCTTCTTTCTGCTGGTGCACATCATCGACATCATGCTGATCGGCCTCGGGCGCGACGTCTACAACGAGTCGGTCGCCTTTTACAGCCGGATCGAATTGATTCCGATGGAAATCCTGCTCGTCGGCGCGGTGGTGTATCACTCGCTCAACGGCATCCGGGTGATCGCGATCGACTTTTCGCGGGCGGGATATCGGCGCGAACGTCCGCTGTTCTGGACCGTGCTGATCTTGAGCGTCATCCTCGTGTTGCCGAGCGCGATCGCCTTGCTCATGGCGCATCGGTGAGGCACGCGCGGGACGCGGTCGCGACGGACGTCTCGCGGTCGCCCGGCGCTGAAAGCGCCAGGCTGAGCTGATACGCCGGCTCAAGCCGGCTGCGCTGGGGCGTTGTCGCGCGTTGTCAGGGCGGCTCGGTTCGCCGCTTACATTCCCGGCGGGACCAGGTAGTCGATCAGGGTCTGGACGCCGACGCCGCTGGCGCCTTTGGGGCCTTCGGGGCCGTTCTTCGGGAAGCGGGCCGAGCCGGCGATGTCGAGATGCGCCCAGGGCAAGCCTTCGGAGAAGTGCTGGAGAAAGAGCGCCGCGGTGATCGCGCCGCCGGCGCGGCCGCCGCTGTTCTTGACGTCGCCGACGTCGCCCTTGATCTTTTCCTTCAGTTCCTCGGTCAGCGGCATCCGCCACATCCGCTCGCCCGCATCCTTCGACGCTGCGATGAGATGCGCGGCCAGATCGTCTTCCGAACTGAACAGCGCGGTCGTCCCCTCGCCGAGGGCGACGACCGCGGCGCCGGTCAACGTCGCGAGGTCGATCAATTCGGTCGCGCCGCGGCGAGCCGTGTCGACGAGGCCGTCGGCCAGCACCAGCCGCCCCTCGGCATCGGTCGACAGCACTTCGATCGTGACGCCGTTGAGCGGCGTGATGATATCGCCCGGCCGGAACGACTCGCCGGAAATCATGTTTTCGGCGGCGCAGATCGTGGCTTCGACCGGAACCGGGCAGTCGAGCGCCTGGAGGGCCGACATCACGCCGAGCACCGCCGCGCCGCCGGCCATGTCGCCTTTCATCTCAAGCATGCCTTCGTACGTCTTGATCGAATAGCCGCCCGTGTCGAACGTGATGCACTTGCCGACGAGTCCGACGACGCGCGCGTCCGCTTCGGCCGGATTGTTCGGGGAATAGCGCAGCCGGATCAGCCGGGGCTTGTGGCTGCTTCCCATCCCGACCGCAAGCATCGCATTCACGCCGAGCGCCGCCAGTGCGGACTCGTCGAGGATGTCGATCGTCAAACCGGCGGACTCGGCGACGTTCGCGGCAGTTTCGGCCATTCGCTCCGGAGTCAGCACGCTGGCGGGTTCGTTGACGAGGTTCCGCGCCAGAAACAGACCGCCGACGACCGCGGACGCGCGGCGCATCGCCGCCTCGCCAACCGTCGGGTCGATGCCGTCGCCAAAGATCGCCGCACGTTCGACGTTCGGCCGCGCTCCTTGCCGCGTCGCGCCGCGATAGGTCGTGAACTCGTACAGCGCGCGCTGCACGCCGGTCGCCGCCGCATCGACAAGGGTGGACGCGGGGAGCGTCGTCGTCCGCGGCAATTCGATCGCGATGGAACGCGCGCCGGCGTCGCGCGCCGCGAGCGCCGCCGCGCCATACGAGCGGGCAAATGAGGCAGCAGTGAGACGGTCGGCGTCGCCGACGCCAACGAGAATCAACCGCCTGGCTGGCATCAGGCCGAGCGTCGGCACGGTCAATGTGGAGCCGGCCTTGCCGCTGAACCCGGCGTCGTCCGCAAGTTCGATCAGGCGCCCGGAGAGTCTGGCGTCGAGATCGTGCAAGCGCGATGCATCACTCTGGCCGTGATCGCCCGCCGGAATCGGCACGATCAAGGCGTCGACACGTTCATCGGCCCCGGTCCCGCTTCGGAACGCAATATCCATTGTCGGCTCCCTCCTGAGGCTCCGCCTGCCGGATTTTCTGCCTGACACTCTACCCGAACGCGGGCTCGACACTTTAACGAAAACCGCGTTTCGACGCCTGGGGTGCGTGCCGGAATTGTCGGAGGCGGGTGATACCCTCCCGGTCTCGATCCGGAGACGGTCGGCGGCTGGACCCGCCGCGGGAGGGCATCGCCATGGACGATAGCACGGGCCTCGCCGTGC
>JAICJJ010000387.1 GCA_025928535.1 Thermomicrobiales bacterium | reverse complement strand
GGATCGCCTCGCGCCGCCGGCGAACGGAGCGGCCGGACGTGTGCCCGGCCGCTCCCGGCCGTCAGCCGCCGACCGTCCAGGTTTCGGCCGCGTCATAATACCGGCCGCCGCCCGGAGCCGGCGTCCAGGCGAAATTGCCGACGGTGGAGGCGATGCCGCCGAAGCGGTTGCTGACCCACATCGGCGCCCAGGGCAGCTGCTGGTTGAGCAAGCCGCAGATTTGCTGGTAGATCGCGGCCCGTTTGGCCGGGTCCACCTCTTGCCGCCCCTGTAGATAGAGCTTGTCGAGATCCGGGTTCGCATAGCGCACCCGGTTGGCGCCGTTCGGCGGAAAATCGGTCGAAAGGAAATAGGTGCTGGTCACGTCCGGGTCGGGGCCGTTGGCGCCGCCGCCGTAGAACATCGTCCAATCCGTGCCGGCGATGATGCCGTTGAAGGTCGGGGTGTCGACGGTGCGGATCGTGATGTCGATGCCGACGTCGGCCAGCATTTGCTGCATGGTGACGAGGACGTCGTTGGTCAGTTGATCGCCGTAGTAGGTGACGACCTCGATCGGCGCGCCTTTGATCTGATCCCAGTTGGCTTCTTGCAACAATTGCTTCGCCTTGGCCGGATCGGGCGCGTAGGCGTTGATATCTTGCGGCTGGAATTGCGGCTGGTGGAAAACGCAGGGGATGACGGTGGCGCTGCCGCTGTAAAGCTGATCGACGATCGCCTTGCGGTCGATGGCGTACATGAACGCCTCGCGCACCCGCAGGTCTTTGAAGCGGGGATCGGTCAGGTTGAAGCCGAGGTAGTTGGCGACCTGCGACGCCCCGGAAAGCACCTTGATGGCGGAATCGTCGCCGAGGCTTTTCGCTTCGTCGGCCGTCAGGTACGTGAATTGGATTTCGCCCGCCCGCAGCGCGATGACGGCGCTGCCGGCTTCGGGATAGAAGCGGTCGATGAGGGTGTCGATCTTCGGCCGGCCGCGCCAGTAGTGGTCGAACGCGGTCAGTTCGACGTATTGCCCCGGCTTGTACTGACTCCACTTGAACGGTCCGGTCCCGATCGGGTTGGTCTGCCACCAGTCCGATTTGACCAGGTCTTTCGGCGCGATCGATTCCAGCGCGTGCTTCGGCAGCATCACGAGGAAGGTCAGCGCATCGAGCAGAGCCGCGTTCGGCTCGGCGAGATGGAGGACGACGGTGTGGTCGTCCGGCGTGTCGATGCCGCTGACGCCGTTGAACTTGGCGCCGATGTAACTGGCGCTGTCCGGGTTTTTCGCCAGTTCGATCGTGAACTTGACGTCGGCGGACGTGAACGGCTGGCCGTCATGCCAGGTGACGTTCGGCTGGAGTTTGAACGTGTACGTCTTGCCGTCCGGCGCGATCTGCCAAGATTCGGCGAGATCGCCCTGGATCTTCTGGAAGTCCACGTCGTAGAGGACCAGTTTGGAGAAGTACTTTTCGAGCCAGGTGAAGCCGGCGGTCGCGGTCAGCGGGTTGAAGCATTCCGGACAACCGCCAGGGCCGACGTCGAACGCCCCGACCAGGGTCTTGCCGCCGGCGGGCGTCGCCTGCTGGGCGAGCGCGCCGGACGGCGCCGCGAGCAAGGCGACGACGAAAAGCAGCGAGACGTAGCGCAGGAAACCGCATCGTCGCCGGTTCGGTGCTGACATGCCGCCATCCTTTCCCCTCGGCGCCGGCCTTGGCGCCCCAATGATTGCGATCGGTGGTCGTGGCGGTCACGGCGCGGCCGTGCCGCCGCCAGACGATGGCTTCCTCCTTTCCTGACGCGGATCAGGTTCGGATGCGGCCGGCCGACCCCCGGCCGCCGCGGATGGTTGGTCTGTCGGCACGGCTGGATCGGCGAGGCGTTGCTGAATCCCGGCGAAGTGGGCGGACATCGCCGCCGAAGCGGCCGCGCGGTCGCGCCGGGCGAGGGCGTCGACGATGGCGCGGTGCCCCTCGGCGGTGGCCAGCAGATCGGCCTGCATGCCGGGGAGGGCGTCGCGGACGGCGAAAAAGGCGTCCCAGAAGGCTTGCAGCAACTGGACGACCATCGGGTTGCCGAGTTGCTGGTAAAGGCGCTCGTGGAAAGCGCGGTCTTCTTCGGTGAAGAGTTCGCCGCGTCTGGCCCGCTCCGCCATCCGATCGACGATCGCCGTCAGGTCGGCCAGTTGATCGGGGGCGATCGTCTCGGTGACGCGGGCGACCAGTTCGCGCTCGAGGATCTCGCGGATTTCGAGCAATTCGCGGACGACGCGGATGGTGCGGCCCAGTTCGATCCGGATGCCGAAGGCGAGGCCGTCCATGAGCGGCGTCAGGGAAAAGCGGCCGACATAGGCGCCGGAGCCATGCCGAATCTCGACGACGCCGAGGGTTTGCAGCGATTTCATCGCTTCGCGCAGCGAGGGGCGGCTGATGCCGAGATGGTGGGCGAGATCGGCTTCGGCCGGCAGTCGGTCGCCTGGCTGGTAGCCGCGCTCGATGATGAACCGCTTGACCCGATCCTGGATCGCCAGGTGGAGCGCCTCGCGCCGGAGGGGTTCCAAATCGGCCGCCACCGCCTGCCCCTTCCCTGCCGTCAAAATCATCAAACGTCAGACATCTTATGAGTTGGGAGAATCTAGACGAGATCGGAGAAGGGCGCAAGGACGAGTCGAGAAGTCGAGAAGTCGAGAAGTCGAGGAGCGAGCGGGGCGGGCGGCGGCGCGGCCGCCGCCAGAGATGGCCATCTCTGGCGATTGCCCGCGCCTCGCCTCGTTCGGGGCTGACGTTGAACGAAACCAGCCGGCTCTGGAACCGATTCCTCCGCCGACGAAATGACGAAGGGGTGGTGGCGTTGCCGCGCCTTGCGCCCCACGCCCCGCGACTTCTTCTCGGCTCCTCGACTCCTCGACTTCTCGACTCGGCGCTGGGGCCGATCCGGGTACACTCGTGATGCAGGACGGACGGCCGGCGACGGAGCATGCAGTTGATGGCGGACCCGGGCATGGAACGATCGGAATTGCAGGAAATTCGGCTGCGCAAGGCGGAGGCGCTGCGGGAAGCGGGCATCGATCCGTATCCGCCCCGCGCCGAACGGACGCACACGATCGCCGCGGCGCGCGAGCGCTTCGCCGCGATCGAGCCGGGGCTGCCGGAGCATGGGGAAGACGCCGAGGAGATCGTCATCACCGGCCGGATGGTCAGCCGACGCCATCAGGGCAAGACGGTCTTCGCCCACCTGCGCGACGGCACGGGCGAGGTGCAACTCTACGTCCGCAAGGACGATGTCGGCCCGGAGGCGTTCGAGCGCTTTCTGAAACTCTACGATCTGGGCGATTTCGTCCAGGCCCGGGGCCATCTCTTCCGCACGCGGATGGGCGAGATTTCGCTGCGGACGACCGACCTCATGATGCTGGCCAAAGCGCTGAACGCGCCGCCCGAAAAGTGGCATGGGCTGCAAGACGTCGAATTGCGCTACCGGCAACGCTACGCCGTTCTGCTGGCGAACGAAGTTGCGCGGCGCATCTTCGCCACCCGCGCCCGCGTCGTTTCGGCGATGCGCCGCTTGCTCGACGGCCGCGGCTATCTCGAAGCCGAGACGCCGACCCTGCAGCCGCTCTACGGCGGCGCGGCGGCGCGCCCCTTCACGACGTTTCACAACGCGCTCGGGCAGACCTTCTACCTGCGGATCGCCGACGAACTCTATCTGAAACGGCTCCTCGTCGGCGGCTACGAGCGGGTCTACGAAATCACCAAGGATTTTCGCAACGAAGGCAT
>JAICJJ010000158.1 GCA_025928535.1 Thermomicrobiales bacterium | reverse complement strand
TGGTGAAAACGCTCGAAGAGCGATGGGGCGTCAGCGCCGCGGCGCCGGTCGCCGTCGGCGGCGTGGCGGCGCCGGGCGCCGGCGGCGCCGCTGCCGCGCCGGTCGAAGAAGAGCAGACCGAATTCGACGTCGTCCTGACCGAGGTCGGGCCGAACAAGATTCAGGTCATCAAAGCCGTTCGCGAGTTGACCAGCCTCGGCTTGAAAGAGGCGAAGGATCTGGTCGACAGCGCGCCGAAGCCGGTCAAGCAAGCCGTGCCGAAGGAAGAAGCTAACGCCGCCAAGGCCAAGCTGGAAGAAGCCGGCGCGAAGGCCGAGGTCAAGTAAGGACGGAGTCGAGGAGTCGAGAGGTCGAGACGCACGCCCGTCGTCATGCCGAGCTTGTCGAGGCATCTCGTTCCTGGTCGACGAGACCCGACGAGATCACTCGACTTCGCTCGGGATGACGGTGGGAAGGGCGCTTGGCGTGACGGAATCGACTCCTCGACTCGATCGTCCTTGACAGCCGGCGGCGGACGCTGCTAGGCTGCGGCTAATCGAAGAGCGCAACGGACGTCGAACGGAACGAGTACGCGTCGAAACGCGAGGCCCAGCGAGCCGGGGGTTGATGCAAGCCCGGCGCCGAGCGGATGCGGAATGGATCCGGGAGTCGAGCCCCGAACGGCGGCGCACGCCGCGCCAGTAGGCGGCTCCGGTTTCTCCCCCGTTATCGGGAGCGGCGCATCGGCGTCTCGCAGCGAGATGGCCCGTGCGCTCGGAGTGGGAGCCGGCGACGGTTCCAATGAGGGTGGCACCGCGGCGGTCCGATGACCTCCGTCCCTTTCGAGGGCGGAGGTTTTTTGTTGTTCGCCGGATGCCGGATTCGGCTCGGAAAGGAGCGCAGGCCATGGTTCAAACGCTGCACCCGCCCGTTTCATCACCGGCTGGCCGGCGCTGGAGCCTGACGCCGACCCTCGAGCAGATTCGCCAACTTGCAGCCGACGTATCGGACGGGGCGCGCACCGTCCCGATCTTCCGCGAAACGATGGCCGACCTCGAAACGCCGGTTTCGGCGTTCCTGAAGGTGCGCGGCGACGGACCCGCGTTTCTCCTCGAAAGCATCGAAGGAGGCGAGCGCCTGGCCCGCTATTCGTTCATCGGGAGCGATCCGGTCGCTCTGCTGCGTCTGGCCGACGGCGAGGCGCGGCTGACGACGGGCGACGCCGAGCAGTGCGAGTCGTACGTCGATCCGCTCGATCCGCTGCAACGGCTGGTCGATCGCTATCGCTCGGTGGAGGTTTCAGGCACGACGTTGCCGCGGTTCGTCGGCGGCGCGGTCGGCTATCTGTCGTACGAAGCGGTGCGCGCGTTCGAGCCGCGGGTGGGCGAAGCGTCGGGCGCCGGACTCGACCTCCCCGACGCGGCGTTCATGCTCGTCGATTCGATCCTCGTCTTCGATCACCTCGCGCGGACGATCAAGGCCGTGGCTCATGTCCATCTCGATGCGGACCAGGGCCTCGAGGCCGCGTACGATGAGGCGGCGGCGCGAGTCGACGCACTGATCGGCCTGCTGCGCTCGCCGATGCCGCCGCTGCCGCGAGGGCGCGAGGCGCTGCCGGGCACGGCCGAAGCGCGCTGCCGGCCGAACACCGAGCCGGAGCGGTTTCACGCCATGGTGGAGCGCGCCAAGGAATACATCACGGCCGGCGACATCTTTCAGGTCGTCCTCTCGCAGCGGGTTGATGTGCCGACGTCAGCGCATCCGTTCACGATCTACCGGGCGCTGCGGACGGTCAATCCTTCGCCGTACATGTTCTATCTCGATTTCAACGATCACCAGATCGTCGGCGCGTCGCCCGAAATGCTGGTGCGGTTGGAAGAGCGGACGCTGTCGTACCACCCGATCGCCGGCACCAGGCCGCGCGGCGCGACCGACGAAGAAGACCTCGCGCTGGAGCGTGACTTGCTGGCCGACGAAAAAGAGCGGGCCGAGCACGTGATGCTGGTCGATCTCGGCCGCAACGACATCGGCCGCGTCTCTGTTCCCGGCAAGGTGCGCGTGCGGCAGTTCATGGGGATCGAACGCTATTCCCATGTGATGCACATCGTCAGCGACATCGAAGGCGAATTGCGGCCGGAACTGCGCGGGCTCGATGCTCTGCGCGCCTGCTTCCCGGCCGGCACCGTTTCGGGCGCGCCGAAGGTTCGGGCGATGGAAATCATCGCCGAGTTGGAAACCGACCGACGGGGGCCGTACGCCGGGGCCGTCGGCTACGTCGATTTTTCCGGCGGCATGGACACCGCCATCGCCTTGCGGACGATGATCGTCAAGGACGGCGTCGTGTCGATGCAGGCGGGCGGCGGCATCGTGGCCGATAGCACGCCGGCCGGCGAATACGCCGAGAGCCACCACAAGATGCGCGGACCATTGCGCGCGATCGAACTCGCCGAAGACCTCGAATCGGCCGGCGCGTGACGGAGGGCGACGCATGATCTTCCTGCTCGACAACTACGATTCGTTCACCTTCAACCTGTATCAGGCGCTGAGCGAACTTGGCGCGGAGGTGATGGTCGTTCGCAACGACCAGGTCACGGTCGACGCGGTCGAAGCGATGGCGCCGAGCCTCGAGGGCATCGTCCTCTCGCCCGGCCCGCGCACGCCGGAGGTCGCCGGCATCTCGGTGCCGCTGGTGCGCCGCATGGCCGGCAAGGTCCCGATCCTGGGGGTCTGTCTCGGGCACCAGGCGATTGGGGCGGCGTTCGGCGCGAACATCGTGCCGGCGCCGAATCTGATGCACGGGAAGACGTCGCAAATCACCCACACCAAAGCCGGGGTCTTTCGCGGCTTGCCGAATCCGTTCGTCGCCACCCGCTACCACTCGCTGATCGTCGAGCGGGCGACGCTGCCATCGTGTCTCGAAATCACGGCCGAAGCGGACGGCATCATCATGGGCATGCGCCACCGCGCGGCGGCGGTCGAAGGGGTCCAGTTTCACCCCGAATCGATTCTGACGCCGCGCGGCTCCGATTTGCTGGGCAATTTCCTCCGCAGCGGCGGCGCGACCTCGATACCCGAATCGGCGTACGCCGTGGCCTACGGTTAGTCAGGAGCGAGCATGAGCGCGACGGCCACCACAACCGACTATGACATTCGCGACGCCATCCAGGCCGTGGTCGACGGCCGGGAGCTCAGTTTCGACGACGCGACCGCGGCGATGGATGCCGTAATGCGGGGCGGCGTGACCGGGGCGCAAATCGGCGCGCTGATCACAGCGCTGCGCATCCGCGGCGAAACGGTGGAAGAAATCGCCGGATTCGCCTCGGCCATGCGGCGGCATGCGCTGCGGGTCGAGGTCGCCGCGACGGGGGGGCCGCTGGTCGACACCTGCGGCACCGGCGGCGACGCCGCGGGAACGTTCAACATCTCGACGACCGCCGCGTTCGCGATCGCCGGCGCCGGCGTGCGGGTGGCCAAGCACGGCAATCGCGCGATGACGTCGAATTGCGGCTCGGCCGATTTGCTGGAAGGACTCGGCGTCGCGATCGCGTTGCCGCCGGCCGGTGTGGCGCGGTGCATCGAAGAGGTGGGGATCGGGTTCATGTACGCGCCGGCGTTTCATCCGGCGATGCGGTATGTCGGCCCGGCGCGGCGCGAAATCGGCATCCGCACCGTCTTCAACATTCTGGGACCGCTGACGAATCCGGCGGGGGCGTCGCATCAATTGATCGGGGTCGGGCACCCGGGCATCGCCGCGAAACTGGCGGAAGCGCTGGCGACGCTCGGCAGCGAGCACGCGGTGCTGGTGCACGCCGAGGCGGGGCTGGACGAATTGGGCATCTCGGGGCCGTCGCACGTGACCGAATTCGATGCGCGGCGCGGCGACATCAGGACGTACGATCTGGAGCCGGCCGACGTCGACCTGGAACTGGGTTCCATGGCTGACCTGCTCGGCGGCGGCGTCGAGCGCAATGTCGAGATCACGCGGGCGATCCTGAATGGTGAAGACGGCCCGCGTCGCTCGGTGACATTGCTCAACGCCGGCGCCGGCATCTTCGCGGCGAACGCCGCCGACAGTTTCGAAGCCGGGATCGCGATGGCGGCCGAGGCGATCGATACGGGCCAGGCGCTCGTGACGCTGGAGCGCCTGGCCGCGCTCACGCAGCAGATCGCGGCGGAAGCGTCCGAGTCCACCGAGGCCGCGCGATGAGCGGGCGGTTGGCGACCGGAACGGTGCTCGACCGGATCATCGACCGGACGGCGGCGGATCTCGGCGACCGGACGGCGGCGCGCCCGGAGGCCGATCTGCGTGAACTCGCCGCCGCTCGTCCGGCGCCCGTCGATTTCGCGGCGGCGCTGTCAGGTCCGGGCGTCGGGGTTATTGCGGAGGTCAAGCGGGGATCGCCGTCCCGCGGGCGATTTCCGGTCGAGGTCGATCCGGCGGATGTGGCGCGCTCGTATGTGGCGGGCGGGGCGGCGGCGATTTCGGTGTTGACTGACGAGCCATTTTTTCATGGCAACCTCGGCGATCTGATGGCGGTCGCTTCCGTCGCGCATGCCGCGGCGCAGCCGGTTCCGGTTTTGCGCAAGGATTTCATCATCGATCCATATCAGATCGCGGACAGCCGCGCCGCCGGCGCCGACGCGCTTCTGCTGATCGTGGCCGCGCTCGACGACGACGCGTTGCGCGCGCTGCTGCGGGAGACGCGCGATTGGGGGATGGAAGCGCTGGTCGAAGTCCATGATGAACGCGAATTGGAACGGGCGGTCGCGGCCGGGGCGCGGGTGATCGGGATCAACAACCGCGATCTCCGCGATTTTTCGGTCGATCTGACGACGACGGAACGGCTCGCCCCGCTGGCGCCCGCAGGCTGTGTCGTCGTCGGCGAAAGCGGCATCTTCGCCCGATCGGATGTCGAGCGGCTGCATGCGGCGGGCGTTTCGGCGGTCCTCGTCGGCGAGGGATTGATCGTCCAGTCGGACCGGGCCGAGGCGGTGCGGCAATTGACGCTGCGTCCGAGCGCTGGCTCGTAATGGACGCGCGCGATTTGCTCGCTGGGTCGCGGCGACCGATCGTCAAGATTTGCGGACTCCGGGAACCTGAGCACGCCGTCGCCGCCGCGACGACGGGCGCCGATTTGATCGGCTTCATCTTCGCGCCGTCACGGCGACGCGTCCTGCCGGACGACGCCGCCCGATACATCGCGGCGGCGAAGGAGCGCAACGCGGCGTTGCGTGCTGTCGGTGTCTTCGTCGATGCGTCGCCGGCGGAAATCATGGCGACGGCGATGACGGCAGGGCTCGACCTGGTGCAACTCCATGGCGACGAGGCGGTCGACATACTCGACCGGATCGACGTGCCGGCGATTCGCGCGATGCGGCCACGGCCGGGCGAGGCGGTTGCCGAGGTCGAACGCAAGATCGCGCGCTGGGCGGAACACCCGCGCCGTCCGGTCGCGTTTCTCGTCGATGGCTACAGTGCCGCTGGCGGAGGCGGCATGGGAATCCGCGCCGACTGGATGCTGGTTCGAACGCTGGCGGAGCGGTGGCCGATTGTGCTGGCCGGCGGCCTCGATCCGGTGAATGTCGGCGAGGCGATCATGACGGTCAAGCCGCTGGGGGTCGATGTCAGCAGTGGCGTGGAGCGCGACGGCCGGAAAGACCCGGCGCGGATCGCGTCATTCATCGACGCGGCGCGGCGCCCGGGGCGAGCGTGATTGCAGATTGATCCGTGGCTGCCATGCCGACATTCCGAGCGCCAGCGAGGAATCCGTTCCCTGCTCACGCTCGTGTCGGCGCCACGAACGCGGATGCCTTCCTCGTCTCGATGACGGGGAGCACATTCCGGTCCTGAACCAGCGACCGATGGATTCAGTCAGGTTCTTCCCGCGCCGGGTCGGCGAGCGCGGCTGAGGTTGCGGCGCCGAGCAGGGCGCGGAACCATTCGGCTTCGTCGGGTCCGGTCTCCTGAGCGACGTGCGCGCTGCGTTCGGGTAGGGCATGGGCGACTCGGTAAATGCCGCGGTCGCGAACGAGGAAGCCGTAGTCGACGAGTTCCCGGCGGAGCGTGGCGACATCGTCGTGCGCGACCCGAAGCAGGTCATTGACTTCCCGCTCCGGGTAGTCGCGCTCCGGGGCGAAGCGTTCGAGCAAGCGCCGGAGGATGATGATTCGCTTCTTGCGCTGCGCGGGGATCGAGCGCAATCGCTCGCCATCGAAAAAGGCGCGCAGGGCGCGGTCTTGATCGTCATCCCCCTCCAACTGCGTTGCGAGGCGCGAGGCATCGGCTGGCGCGGCGAGCGCCCGCAGCGCGGCGGCGTCGAGCGAGTAGCGCCGCTTTTGCGCTTCCGGTTCGACCTGCACGAGACCGACGCCGACGAGTTTGGCCATGTGGTGGCTGATCGTCGGCGGCGTCAGCGCCAGCCGCTCGGCCAGTTCGTGGCCAGTGCGGGGGGCGGCAGCGAGCTCGCCGAGGATGCGCAACCGCGCCGGATCGGCGATGACGCGAAAGAGATGCGTCAGGCGTTGAATCTGGTCGTCGTTCATCGCGCGCCCTCCGGATTGTTCGATATTCATCGAATTAGATGATAGTCGAACGAAGATCAGGGCGCAAGTCGCCCGCGATCGGCGGGCACAGTCTCGGCGGGAGACTCGTTCGCACCGCGTCCAGGAGACCGACGGGACTCATTTGTCATCGTGACGCAGGAAGGATGTTGTATGTTCGCGATGGTCCCTCGGGACCGTGGAGCAGCGGTCGGCGGGGGCCGGCGGCGGCCCCCCCCCCCGGCGCCCCCCCCGCCCCCCCCCCCGGGCGCGCCCCCCAAGCTCTTTGTACCCCCCACCCCCCCCCA
>JAICJJ010000029.1 GCA_025928535.1 Thermomicrobiales bacterium | reverse complement strand
GGGGGGAGCGGCGCGACCGCCGATGAACGGGATGGAGCCTCGGCGCGTGGATGCGGATGACCTGGCGTTGATGAAACTGCGGGCGAATACGCTCTTCACCTACGACGACCACGGTCGAATGGCGCTCACCAACGAACCATGCGAGATCGCGCGCCGCCCGGCTCCGCGCCTGTTCATCGGGCGCGCCGGGTCCGGCTCCATCCTTCGCATTGGCGCGGACGTGCCCCAGTCGCGGGTGGAACCGCTTGCGGCGCTGGCATCGACGGAGGCGCCGATGGGAGACGGTCGTGTCGCGCCCGCGCTCCTTGCCGCGATGCGCCCGCTGTTGGAGCAAGACGGTCCGGTGACGGAAGAGACGAGCGGCCCGGCCTATCGATTTCCGGACCTGACGCGAAGTGAAGGCGACGTCGTTCGCCTCACCGAAGATAACCGGGCGCTGGCGCGGCAGACCTTTCCGTGGCTCGAACGCGAATGGGCCGATTGGCAGCCCTGTTTCATCAAGGTCGAAGATGGAGCCGCGGTTGCGGCCTGCTATAGCGCGCGAATCGGCCCGCGCGTGGCCGAAGCGGGCGTCGATACGCTGCCGGACTTCCGGGGCCGCGGCTACGCGACCGCGCTCGTCGCGGCCTGGGGCGGCGCCATTCGCGCCTCTGGGCGCATTCCGCTCTACAGCACCTCGTGGGACAACATCGCGTCGCGAGGCGTGGCGCGGCGGCTTGGGCTGATCATGTTCGGATCGGACGCGACGCTGACGTAAGAGTGATCACCCGGCCAGGAACGCATCGAGCCAGGACGCTGCCGTCCTGGCTCGATGCGTACGTTCGATTCTGGAGCCTCAGCCGCCGAGGGCGACGCGCAGCGCGTCCGCCTTCGCCCGCAGCGCGGCTTCGAGGGCCGCCGTGTTCGCCTTCAGCGTCGCGACGTCCAACGAGGCGTGAACCGTCGAGGTGGCGCTGACGGGACCCTGGCTGACCGTGGCGCCCGCGCTGAGCGGCGCGGCGACGGCGACGGCCAATCCCGCGACGACGACGGAGACCCGAACGAACCGACCGACGGTCTTCATGACGGTTCTCTCCTTTCACACCCTGATCCCCTCACCCCCACGGTGATGGCCTATTACAGCACGAGCGCGTCATCAACTCAACCGGTCGGACGAGTTCCGGGGCGGATCGCCGCGTTGTCCCGGCTGTCGCGAAAATAGGGGCTCGGCGGCGGATCGAATTGGCGAATTTCCTGGGTCAGCGACGCCAGCCGATCGCGCAGATCGAGCAGCAGATCGCGTTCGCCCGCCTGCTGGGCCGCGGCGATTTCGTCGCGCAGTTGCCGCATCAACTGGTCGAACCGTTCCTTCCGGATGCGCTCGATCGCCTTGCGCGCGTCGCGCTCGATGTCGCCGGGATAGCGTGCTGGCGTGTCCGCCAGTTCGGCCAGCAGCCGCTCGGCGTGGTCCGCGATCGCATCGTCGAGGCCGGCCACGATCGCGTCCGGTTCGAGTTCGAGCGGAATCGAGTCGTCGCGCAGCGTCCGCAGCAACTCCCGGTTGCGGCTGTCGAGCAGATCGGCGTCCGGCGCCAGCGGCAGCAGGGCGGCGAGCAGCGGCCGATGGGCGAGGAGGAGGGATAGCAGGTGGTTTTCGTGGGAAACGCGAGCCGGCGTGAAGCGCGCCATCGGCGTCGTTGGCGCGGCCGGCGACGCGCCCCGGAATGAGGCGGCCGGCCGTTGCACCGCCAGCCGGCGCAATTCGCTGTAGACCAGTTCGTCCTGCAGCCCCAGCTTGCGCGCCAGCAGCGAGGCGTAGTGCGCCTGCACCACCCGGTCGCCGACGGTTTGCAGGATCGGCGCGATCCGCTGCACCGCTGCCGACTTGCCGGCGCCGTCGTCGGCGGCCACCCCGGCGGCGATCGTGTCGACGACGAAATCGAGAAATGGCTGGGCGGCGGCGATGACGTCTGGCCAGCGTTCGGGGGCGCGGCGGATCAATTCGTCCGGGTCTTTGCCTTCGGGCAGCCGAACGATCGAAACGTCGGCGTTCAACTTCCGTTCCCAGCGGATGACGGCGCGGGCGTCCGGCCCCGGCAGCGGCACGGCGACTGGCACGGCCTCGGCGTCGAGCGCGCTGGGCAACATTTCGAGGCTGCGCAACGTCGCCATCTGGCCGGCGGCGTCGGCGTCGAGGGCGAGGACGATGTGGCGCGAAAGGCGCTTGACCTGGCCGATTTGCGCTTCGGTGACGGCGGTGCCCATCGCCGCGACCACGTTCGGATGACCGAATTGATGGGCGGCGATGGCGTCCATGTAGCCTTCGACGACGACGACCTGATCCCGCTCGCGAATCGCGTCTTTGGCGAGATCGAGGCCGTAGACGAGGCTGCTCTTGTCGAAGATGGCCGATTGCGGCGAGTTCAGATATTTCGGCTGGGCGTCGCCGAGCGCCCGCGCGCCGAAGCCGACGGTGCGGCCTTCCCGCGTGCGGATCGGAAAGAGGAACCGATTGCGAAAGCGGTCGTACCAGCCCCCTTGATCGCGCTGTTGCAGCAATCCGGCTTCGGCGGCGAGCGTCGGATCGACGCCGCGACTCGACAGGTAGCGGAGCAGCGCGTCCCATTGATCGAGCGCGTAACCGAGGCCGAAGCGCTGGATGATCTCGGGCGAAAGCCCGCGTCGCTCGGCGACGGCGCGGCCGGGCGCGCCCGCTTGGCTGTTGAGCAGGATGTTGGCGTAAAACGCGGCCGCGAGTTCGTTCAATTCGATCAGGCGTTCGCGATGGGCGTCGACTTCCGGAGCCGCCGCGGGCACGGCCGCCAGTTCGACGCCGGCGCGGCGGGCGAGTTCGGTCAGCGCTTCCCGAAACTCGACGTGCTCGATCCCCATGTAGAACGAAAAGGCGTCGCCCCCCTTGCCGCAGCCGAAGCAATGAAACGTGCCCGATTCGGGAAAGACGACGAACGACGGCGTCTTTTCCTGATGAAACGGGCAATTGCCCTTGTACGACCGGCCGGCGCGCTTCAACGGCACGTAGGCCGAGACGAGCTCGACGATGTCGGTGCGTTCGCGAACTTCCGCGACGGCGTCCCGGGCCATGGCCGCTCCGTTTCTGCAATCGTTCAGCCGGCGGGACGGCGGGCCAATGGGGCGAATTCAGACGGACCAATGATGCGGGACGAAAAGCCGTTCGTACAGGTCGATGGCATAGCGGTCGGTCATGCTGGCGATGAAGTCCGCCACCTGCCGCGGCGGCGGGTCGTCGCGGCCCGGAGGCCGGAATTCCGCCGGTAGCCGGGCCGGATCGGCCGCGAAATGATCGAACAGCGCGCCGACGATGTGTTCCGCCCGTTTCGTGTTCGCTTCTTCGTTGAGCGGAGTGTAGACCCGTTCGTAGAGAAAATCGCGCAACGCGTCGGCGGCGGCTTGCACCGGCGGCGAGATGCGGATCGCGCCCGGCGGCGATTCGGCGTCGGAATGGGCGATGACGTCGACCACCAGCGTGTCGATCCGACGCGCGTGGGTGGCGCCGAGGACGTCGAGCGCCGCGGCGGGCGCGTCGTCGGGGGCAATCAGACCGGCGCGAATGGCGTCGTCCAGATCGTGATTGATGTAGGCGATGCCGTCGGCGATCTTGACGACCTCGCCTTCGAGCGTCGCCGGCCGACCCGCCGCCGCTTCGGTGATGCTGGCGCGCGCCTTGGAATGGCGCAAGATGCCGTCGCGCACCGGTTCCGTCAGGTTGAGGCCGCGGCCGTCCCGTTCCAGGGCGTCGACCACCCGCAGACTTTGCTCGTTGTGGCGGAAGCCGGGAAACGATTGCGCCAGCGCCCGCTCGCCCGCGTGGCCGAAGGGGGTGTGGCCGAGGTCGTGGGCGAGGCCGATCGCTTCGACCAGGTCTTCGTTCAGCCGCAGCGCGCGGGCGATGGTGCGGGCGATCTGCGTCACTTCGATCGTGTGGGTCAGGCGGGTCCGATAGTGATCGCCGGTCGGCGCGATGAAGACCTGCGTCTTGTGCATCAACCGGCGAAAACTCTTCGTGTGGAGCACCCGGTCGCGATCGCGCTGAAACGCGGTGCGGACATCGCTTTCCGGTTCGGGCTCCGGCCGCGTCGCATCGCGCGCGAACGAAGCCGCGGGCGCAAGCCACGCCAGTTCGCGCGCTTCGAGTTGTTCGCGAATCGCTGTCATCGTTCGGTCCCGCGCCGCCGCGTCGCTCGTCATGGTGATTGTACAGAATGTACGTACACCGCGAAACGGCCGGTCAGCCGATGACTTCGAGCGGCGCGAGGCTGGAGAGGAGCCGCTTGACGCCGTGGCGTTTGAAATCGATCGCCAGTTCCTGCTCGCCTTTGCGGTCGACCGCTTCCCGAATCGTGCCTTCGCCGAATTTCGGGTGGAAGACGCGCTGGCCGGTCACATACGTCACGGTCGGGAGCGCAGGCGCCGCGGGCGCGGCCGTCGTTCGCGCCGGCGCGGCCGGGGGCGCCCAGTCGTCGAGGGAACGTTGCCGCACCCGGTCGCCGAGGCTCGAGCCGCGCGGCGACGGCCCGGTGCGGGCCGCTTCTCGGCGTCCGAGAGTGTGCAGGTGCTGCTGCGGCACCGCGGCGAGAAAACGCGAGGAGTCGCTCGCCTGCCAGCGGCCATAGGTGGCGCGGCCGCCGGCAAGGGTCAGGTAGAGACGCTTTTCGGCGCGCGTGATGCCGACATAGAAGAGGCGGCGCTCTTCTTCGAGCGGCGCGGGATCGCCCGATGCGTCCGCTTCGATCGCCCGGCTGATCGGCAGCAGACCTTCTTCGACCCCGGCGATGAAGACGACCGGAAATTCGAGCCCCTTGGCCGAGTGGAGCGTGATCAGCGTCACCCGGCCTTGCGGGTCGTCTTCCATCTCGTCGACCGCCGAGACGAGCGAGACCTGTTCGAGATAGGTCGGCAACGATTCGCCCGGCGGCAGGAGATCGTAGCGTTCCATGTCGGCGCGGACTTCGAGCACGTTGGCCCAGCGTTCGAGATCTTCTTCGCTTTCCTGGTCGAAGCCGGCGCGGTAGCCGGTCCGTTCGACGATCGCGTCGAACAATTCGGCCAGCGCCAGGCGGTTCGCCTCGTCCCGCAATTCCGCGAAGACGACGCCGACCTTTTGCGCGGCGGCGCGGCCGGAACCGACGAGGTCGGGCGCGGAGTGATTCGCTTCGAGGCTCGGCGCAAGCGCGATGAAGCCGTCGAGCAGCGTCCGCCCTTGCAAAGTCGCCCAAGTCCGAATCGCGTCGAGCGCTTTCGGCCCGATCCCCTTGCCAAGCGGGTAGTTGGCGATCACCCGTTCCAGGCTGATTTCGTCGCTCGGGTTGTAGAGAAGGCGCAGCGCCGCCAGGATGTCCTTGACTTCTTTCCGTTCGTAGAAGCGGACGCCGCCGACGATCCGGTAGGTGATTTCGCTGCGGCGAAACGCTTCTTCCAGCACACGGCTTTGCGCGCCGGTGCGGTACATCACGGCCACGTCGTCGAAGCGAAACCCGTCGCGGGTGGTCACCCGGCGAATCTCGTCGACGACGAATTGCGCTTCGTGCTGCCCGTCCGACAATTCGCGCAGGATGATCCGCTCGCCGTCTTCATTCTCCGTCCGCAACCGGCGATCGATCCGCTGCGTGTTGTCGCGGATGACGCGGTCAGCCGTTTCAACGATGCGGCGGGTCGAGCGGTAGTTCAGTTCGAGATGGATCTCGCGCGCATCGGGATAGTCGTTCTTGAAATCGAGGATGTTGCGGATGTCGGCTTGCCGCCAGCCGTAGATCGACTGGTCCGGATCGCCGACGACGAAGAGATTGCGATGCTTGTCCGCCAGCGCCGCGACGAGGACGTATTGGACCCGGTTGGTGTCCTGGTACTCGTCGACGAGAATGTGGCGGAATTGCTGCTGGTAGCGTTCGAGGACGCTCGGCGCGGCGTCGAAGAGGCGGATCGGCAAGGCGAGCAGGTCGTCGAAATCGACCGCGTTCGCTTTGCGCAGCGCCCGCTCGTAGTCCTTGTAGATCCGGGCGATGACTTCGTCGTCGTAGGTTTCGGCGGCGTTGGCGAATTCTTCCGGCGTCAGCAGCAGACTTTTCGCCGCCGAGATGCGGCTGAGGACGCGGCGGGGCGCGATCTGCTTCGGATCGAGGCCGACGGCGATGATCGAGCGTTTGGCGGTTTCGACCTGGTCGCCATCGTCGTAGATGACGAAATTCGGCAGCACGCCGAGGCGATCGGCGACGAGCCCCGGATTTTGCCGCAGCAGCCGGACCCCGAACGAGTGGAACGTGCCCATGACCAGCCCGGCGACGTCGCGGCCGCCGAGCAGCGCTTCGACCCGATGACGCATCTCCCGCGCGGCCTTGTTGGTGAAGGTGACGGCGAGGATTTCGGACGGATGGACCGCTTCCCGTTCGATCAGCCAGGCGATGCGGTGCGTCAGGACCCGCGTCTTGCCGGAACCGGGACCGGCGACGACGAGGACCGGCCCGCTCGTGGCGAGCACCGCGTCTTGCTGCGCTTGGTTGAGTCCGGCCAGGAACGGATCGGCGGCCTCGGCGATCGGGGATGTCACGTCGGCGCTCCGGGCGGGATGGGCAGAAAGGGGCGAGTCGGGCATTGCCCCCGAAGTCTACCATCGGGCGCGGCGGTCTCCGGGGGTGAGTCCGCCCGTCCGCTGCTACGACAGGTCTTGGCCGAAAAAGTGGCGGCGCGCCGCGTCGTCGGCGACGAGACCATCCGGCCCATCGGTCTCGATCGCGGCGAATCCGCCGAGCGTCGGATCGGCTTGGCGTGCGCGCTCGTTGCCTTCGCAAAGCCGTGCGGCTTCCTCGCTCGTGTCGAAAAAGACGTTGCTCCAGCGGTCCCAAGCCTGAATGACCGCAAAGGCGCGCGTCCGCTGTTCCGCAAACGCCGTGATCGCGATCCGCCAGTCGCGTTCGCCGAGCAATGCTTCGCTCAACCGCCGGACGTCATGAAAGAGCAGCGCCGTGCCGTGCCCTTGCGTTGGATCGGGCGACCCGGCCGCGTCGCCGATGAGCACGACGTCTTGGCCAGCGACGCGGCTGGCCCAGGTGTCGGCATTGGCGAAAAAGCCGAGCGGCCCCGCCTGCTCCGCGTCCTCCAGCGCGCCCTCCGGCATGAAGGCGGCCGCGTAGGAGACGGCGGCGGCAAACGAGCGGTCGACCTCGGTTTGGCGCAGACGCTCGGCGGTCAGGACGAGATAGAGCCGCGTCTGCTCAGGTCCGGCGGCAAACCAGTTGACGGCTTCGCCAGGAATCCAGGCGACGTTGTCCCAGTCGCGCCTGATCGCCGCCCCGGCCACCACCACCCCGCCCATCCGATGGTGCTCGGGATCGGCGCAACTTTCGCCGCCGGTCCAGCGCCGTGCTGCCGACGTCTTGCCGTCGGCGCCGACAACGAGCCGAGCGCGGTAGTCATCGGCGCGTTCGTCCTGAACCACCGTCACGCTTGGCCGGCCGTTGTGGGCGAACCGCATCGCCTTGGCGGGCCGGAGCATGGTCGCGCCCTGCGCCGCCGCCCAGGCGAAGGCCGTTTCCTGCAGTCGCGGATGAGAAAACCCCATCCCCGGAATTTCGTCCGGACCCGACCGGTCCCACTCGGTCACGGAGGGCTGCCGGTGCTCATACCGCTTGAGGAGGCCCACCGCGACTGCGCCGGCTTGGTCGAGCACCTCGCCGAGCCCGGCCCGGCGCGCTTCGGCCACGCCCCAGGGCCAGGTTCCCTCCCCTCGGATGCGATCGCGAAAGCGGGGTTCCTTTTCGACGACGAGGACGCCAAGCCCGGCGCGCGCAAGCACCCCAGCCAGACAGGAGCCGGCGATGCCGCCGCCGGCGACGATCACATCGTAGACCTGCGCGACCATAGCCGATCCTCCAGGGCGAGCGTGCAGTGCGGAACGGGAGGATGACTAACCAGACGATTGCGCCAGTGCACCTTGCATTGTTGGTTTGCACCGTACACCCACCGGGCGCAATGTCAACTGCCCGAGCGTGCGCCCGTCAGCGTTGGGCGGCTCCCTGTTCCTTCTCGATTCCTCGACTCGTCCCCCCTGTTCCCGAATTGACACTCCCCGCGATTCCTCCTTGGCAGCCGTCGCGAGGGCCGCGCCCTAGGCTGTGATCAACGAACCGAAGGCGCAGGCATCGAGGAGGAATGGAAATGGACGCCAAGTTGATCGCGGAAGCGGTGGTGATGCTCCAGACCGAAGAGCGGATGCAACGAGTCGGATTGGTCGTCGATCGCGCCGCCCTGTCGGCCCAGAACCGACGGGCGATGGCGACGCTGCAATGGCTGGTCGCGAACGAATCGCGCCGTCCGGCGCCCGCCCGCGAACCGATCGGCTTCACTTATCCAAACGCCCGCTGACTTCCCGACTTCCCGACTCGCCGACTTCCCGACTTCGTCACGACGCGACCGGCGTCGCGGCGGGCGCCCCGAGCGGCTCGGCCTCGTCGATCAGCCAGCCTTCCGGACCCTTCGTGAAAAAGAGGAGATCGCGAAACTCTCCGTCGCGGCTCTTCGTTTCGACCACCGCCGACGCCCGGCCGTCGGCATCGATCGTCGCCTCCCCGATCGAAACGATGCTCAATCGTTCCCCGCGCGGCACGCGCTGTGGGCCTTCGGCGATCGCCGCCACGATTTCCGGACCCACCGTCACATCCGACCCGAACATCCTTGCCAGCATCGCGTCGGTGAAGAGCGCGTAGGCGCGGCGAAAATCGCCCGCGTTGCGGCACGCGACCGCTTCGCGTACGGTCGAGGCGATGGCCGCGGTCGTCGCCGCGTCGGCCGGCTGGCCCGTCGGGATGACGATCGGCGCCGGCGAGGCGATCGGCGCTGGCGTCGCTCCGGGCGTGCCCGGCGGCAACAGCGGCAAGGAACGCGGCTGGACCGTGCACTCCTCCGGCTTCGGAACCGCCGGGCCGGGCGCCGGCGTGCCGGTCTGGGCCGCCGCGAACGCCGCCGGGACGACGGCGGCCGCCATGATCGCCGCCATGACGGCGACGCGCCACGTTCGCTGCGACTCAGTCCTCATCGTTTCCTCCGCGTGCCCGGCGCGATTGCGGTACAGTGTGCCCTGCTGATCGATACCCCGTTGACGCGAGTGTGCCCGAGCGGCGACGCGCGGACAAGCGGCGGCGGGGAAAAGCCGGGGTTCCCGGCGGGCCGCATCCCGAGGGATGCGCCCGCCCGACGCGAGCGAGGGCTGGTGATGACGGCGGTCGCGGACGACGTGCTGTTGCAAAGTCGGGGGGTTGGCCGCGTCTTTCGCGGATTGCAGGCGCTGGCCGATTACAACCTAGACTTGCGGCAGGGCGAAATTCTCGGCGTCATCGGCCCGAACGGCGCCGGCAAGACGACGCTCTTCAACGTCATCACCGGGTTTCTGGCGCCGACCTCCGGCTCGATCAAGTTGCGGGAGCGCGATATCGGCGGGTTGCCGCCCGACCGGATCGCCCGGCTCGGCATCGCCCGCACCTTTCAGAACATCCGCCTCTTCTCCGGCATGACCGTCCTCGACAACGTGCGGACCGCCCAGCAGATGCGCCGACAAGCCAACTTCGTCGAAACCTTGCTGACGCTGCCGTCGTTTCTCGCCAAGGAATCGGCGCTCGAAGCGCGGGCGCTATCCCATCTGGCGAGTCTCGGCCTGGCCGGGTTTGCCGACCAGTACGCCGCGTCGCTCCCCTACGGCTTTCAACGCAAACTCGAAATCGCCCGCGCGCTGGCGACCGAGCCGGCCATCTTGCTGCTCGACGAGCCGGCCGCCGGCATGAACGAGCAGGAAACGGCGGAATTGACCGGCTTCATTCGCGACATTCACGCCCGATTTGGCCTGACCATCGTGGTGGTCGAACACGACATGTCGCTGATCATGCCGCTCTCGCACCGGATTCAGGTGCTCAACTACGGTCGGGTCATCGCCGAAGGGACGCCGGCGGAGATCCGGTCCAATCCGAAGGTGATCGAAGCGTACCTCGGCGCGGACGACGCGGCGCCGGCGGGGGTGAGCGCATGATCGCGAACGGCGCCGGCCGGCTCGTCCTGAACGACGTGCGGGTCTATTACGGTGCGATCGCGGCGGTGAAAGGCATCTCGCTCGAAGTCGCCGAGCGCGAACTGGTCGCGCTGATCGGGGCCAACGGCGCCGGCAAGACGACGACCCTGCGCACCATCTCCGGCATCTACCGGCCGCGGACCGGGACGATCGCCTACGGCGGCGCCGATCTGACCGCGTTGCCGTCGCACGAGATCGTCGCCCGCGGCATCTCGCAAGCGCCGGAAGGACGGCAGATCTTCGGCGCCTTGACGGTGCGGGAAAATCTCATCCTCGGCGCGACCCGGCGGACCGACCGGAGCGCGCTCGCCGCCGATCTCGATTACGTCTTTTCGCTCTTCCCGGTGTTGAAGGAACGCATTCGGCAAGCGGGCGGCACTCTCTCCGGCGGCGAGCAGCAGATGCTCGCCATCGGCCGGGCGTTGATGGCCAAACCGAAATTGCTCCTGATGGACGAACCATCGCTGGGGCTGGCTCCGCTGCTGGTCGGGCGCATTTTCGATGTCATCGCCCGGCTGAAAGAAGCGGGGGTGACGATGTTGCTGGTCGAGCAAAACGCGCGCAAGGCGCTCGAAGTCGCCGACCGCGCCTACGTGATGGAAACGGGCACGATCGCGCTCAGCGGCAGCGCCAGGGAACTGGCCGCCAATCCCGAGGTGGAGCACGCCTATCTCGGGCGCTAGCGGATGGGCAAGGGATGCTGATGATCGGAAAGGCGCCGCAACGACCAAACGACCATTGGTAGGGGCACGGCATGCCGTGCCCTGCGGCCCGAAGGGACGCCATCCGATCTACGAATGACGATCGTCGGCGTGTGGCCGATCGGGCACGGCATGCCGTGCCCCTACCAATGATGAGGGACGTGCAAAGGGGAACCGGATGATGTCGTCCGCCGAATTCGGTCAGCAATTCATCAACGCGCTGAGCCTCGGCAGCATCTACGCGCTGGTCGCGGTCGGCCTGACGATGGTGTTCGGCATCTTGCGGCTGATCAACTTCGCGCACGGTGAGGTGCTGATGGTCGGCGCGTTTTCCGCCTATTTCCTGGCCCAGATCGGCATCCCGTTTCCCATCGTCGCCGTGCTGGCGATCGTGGCGACGGTGGTCGTCGGCGTGCTGATGGAGCGGGTCGCCTACCGACCGTTGCGCGGCGCGCCCGACGTGTCGCTCCTGCTGACGTCGCTCGGCGTCTCGATCGCGCTGCAAAACGGGGCGATGCTGGTGGTCGGCACGCAGCCGAAGCCCTTCCCGACGCCCGACGCGCTGGCTGGCCAGATTCCGCTGACCAGCGGGGTGCAGATCAGCACGGTCAATCTGATCACGATCGTCACCGCGCTCGTCCTGATGGTGCTGCTGACGTTCTTCGTGACGCGGACGATGCTCGGCATGCAAATGCGGGCGACGGCCGAAAACGCGATGGCGGCGCGGCTGATGGGGATCAACATCAACACCGTCATCGTCGCCGCCTTCGTCGTCGGCTCCGGTTTGGCCGGGGTGGCGGCGCTCCTCTACGGCGCGCGGGTCGGCCGCGCCCAATACGACATGGGCTTCATCCCGATCCTGAAAGCGTTCGTGGCGACGGTGATCGGCGGCTTCGGCTCGATTCCGGGCGCGGTGCTCGGCGCCTACATCCTCGGCTTTGGCGAAATCTTCCTGATCTCGTTTCTGCCGGACGCCCTGACGAAATATCGCGACGCGTTCGTCTTCATCGGTCTGATCGTCATCCTGCTGCTGCGGCCGCAGGGGATCCTCGGCTCGACCGAACCGGAGAAGATCTGATGGCCGGCGC
>JAICJJ010000247.1 GCA_025928535.1 Thermomicrobiales bacterium | reverse complement strand
GATGGGTCCGGGCGAAACGGCCGAAGCCGCCTGCGACATCGAAATCGGCATCCTGGGACGGCCGATCGGCAAGCAGGATCAATACGCCGCCAGTTTCGGCGGCCTCAACGCGATTGCGTTCGCGGCCGATGGCGTGACGGTGGCGCCGCTTGCGCTATCGCCCGGCGTCGAACGCGCGCTCGAAGCGCGGTTGCGCTTGTTCGCCACGGGCCGCACCCGCGATTCGGCGCAGATTCTGACGCAGCAGCGTTCGCGCACCGAACGGGGCGGCGCCATCGTCGATCGGCTCCATGCGCTCAAGGCGCTCGCCCACGAGATGCGCGACGCGCTGCAGGCGGGCGATCTCGATCGCTTCGGCACGCTCCTCGATCAAGGCTGGCGGCTCAAGCGCGGCCTCGCCGCCGGCATCTCCGACGACCGCATCGACCGTTGGTATGCCCTCGCCCGCGCGGCCGGCGCCCTCGGCGGCAAGATCGCCGGCGCGGGCGGGGGCGGCTTCTTGCTGCTCGACGTTCCGCCGGAGCGCCAAGCGGCAGTCAACGCGGCGCTCGGCCGGGAAGGCTTGCAGCCGTTCGCGTTCAGATTCAGCCATGCCGGGGCGGCAGCGACGCGGCTGCCGTTCAGTGAATTCGCGCGTGCGGCGTCGTCCGCCGCGACGGTGGGAGGTGGATGATGACCCGCAGTGAACCTGGCCGGCGCGGCATGCCGGCCATGCGCGCCGCGATCGCCGGCTATTGGACGGAAATCGCCGACGTGGCGGCCGAGATCGACGTGACGGCCGTCGCCCAGGCGGCGAATCGTCTGCTCGATTGCCAGGCGCGGGGCGGCGTCGTCTTCATCGTCGGCAACGGCGGCAGCGCCGCGACGGCGTCGCACATGGCCTGCGATCTGGCGAAAGGAACCCGCCGCGACGGCCCTCCCACCTTTCGCGTGGTCGCTCTGACCGACAATGTGCCCCTTCTGACGGCCTGGGCCAACGATACGTCCTACGACCGCGTCTTCGCCGAGCAACTCCGCTCGCTGGCGCAACCGGGCGACCTCCTGATCGCGATCAGCGCCAGCGGCAATTCCCCCAACGTGGTCGCCGCCGTCGAAGCCGCCGCATTGCTCGGCGTCGAAACGCTCGCCGTCAGCGGCCGTAGCGGCGGCCGCATCGCCCGGTTGGCCGATCGCGTCATCCGCGTCCCGTCGGACCGGATCGAGGTGGTCGAAGACGCCCACCTGATCGTCGCCCACAGCGTTTGCGTCGCGGCTCGCGAGCGGCTGGCGGCGCGCGGCGAGACGGTCGTGCTCCATCCGCCGATGATGCCGCTCCAACCGATCGAATTGCCAGCCTGACGCCTCCGGCACGCGCGCCCAACCCGATGCGGCACGCGCTCCATGGTCGCCGTCCCGGCCGCATCATGTGCGCATGAACCACGCGACAGGGGAAGCGAGCGCAGGCATGCAACGATTCATTGGCAAGACCGCCGTCGTCACGGGCGGCGCGAACGGCATCGGCCTCGGGATCGCCCGCCGGCTGGCCGGCGAAGGCGCCGCCGTCTGGATCGCCGACGTCGATCCGGACGTTGCGACGAAGGCCGCGACGTTCGGCGCCGAGGGGGTCCACTGCGATGTCACGGACCCGGCGGCGGTCGATGCGCTCGTCGCGGACGTGCTGGCGCGGGGCGAGCGGCTCGACCTGCTGGTCGCCAACGCCGGCATCGGCGGCGGCGCCCGCGTCGCCGAATTGAGCGACGAACTGTTCCGCCGACTGATGGCGACCACTCTCGACGGCGTCTTTCACGCCTGCCGAGCGGCGGCGCGGGCGATGGAGCGGCAGCGCGGCGGCGCGATCGTCGCCGTCAGTTCCGTCTTCGGCCGCGACACGCCCGCCGGCTCGGCCGCCTACGGCGCGGCGAAAGCGGGCGTCATCGCGCTGACGCAGGCGCTGGCGCGCGAACTCGGGCCAAGCGGCGTCCGCGTCAACGCCGTCTGCCCCGGCCACATCATGACCGATCTCTACGTCGCCGCCGTCGGCCGCCGGGCCGCCGCGACGAACCGGACGCCTGAGGCCGTCTTCGCCGACGAACTGGCCGCCGTGCCGCTCGGTCGTTTCGGCACGCCGGACGACATCGCCGGCGTCGTCGCCTTTCTCGCCTCGGACGACGCGGCGTACCTGACCGGACAAGCGATCAACATCGACGGCGGGTTGCAGATGCGGTAGACGAGCAGTCGGCAAGTCGGCAAGTCGAGAAGCGTGTCGGCCAGGCGTCTCCGAGGGGCCGTCATCATGCGGGGTCGTAGTCCTACGGGGTCGTCATCCTGAGCGGAGCGAAGGATCTCGTCGTTCATTGTTTCAGTAAACGAGATGCTTCGCTGTGGCTCAGCATGACGACGGGTGGCGCCGCCTCCGTCGCATGCCCACGTTCCGCTCGAATCCTCGACTCCTCGACTCGTCATCGTTCAGTCGCACATCCAGCCGAGACGCTGGAGCCCCGGATTGCAATCGAGGTCGAGGATGCACAGGCGATCGCCGCGGTCGCAGCGCCGCTGGCCATTGCCGTCGTCGATCGTGCAGCGGCCCGAGCAGCAGTCCCCGTTAGAGGTGCAAATGAGCCCCGTGCTCTTGCAATTCGGGAAGGGACCACAATACCCCTTGCTGTCGCGAATTTCCGACGTGCCGCAGCCGCAGCGGCCTTGGTAACAGCCTTCGCGATGGACCCGGTCGCACTCGACGTCCTTGCAGCAATCGGTCTGCGGGACGCATTTGGCGCCGCAGCGCTTCTGACCGGCTTTGCACTTCTTCGGCTTCTTCTTCTTTTTCCGGGCGTCCGCTTCGTCCAGGAAGGCGGGAACGAGCAGCGCCGACAGCGCGCCGCCTCCCAGCGACCGCAGGAGCGTGCGGCGCGACGGCGGCCGGGGCGATCGGCCCGCGGCGCGGACCAGTGCATCGAAGCGGTTGGGATCCATTGCTCCTCCTCGGCTCAACAAGCGGTGGAGCGATCAAATCCGCTTCGTTCATATGACGCCACGGCCGCCGCGCCTATGGCGAGCATTGACTAAATCGGACCGGCAAGGAGGCGGGAAAACTACCCAGAGCGGGCAAACGAACGCCAACATCCGCCGGCAGTGGCCGGCGGGTTCCGCTCGATCTGTCAGTCGCTCAGGCGGCGCGGGCGTCGATCAACCGTCGCAGCGCGCGAATGTGTTCCGGCGTCGTGCCGCAGCAACCACCGATGATGCTGGCGCCCGCTTCGAGCCAGTCGGCGGCCGCGGCGGAATAGGCCGCCCCGGAAACTGACGCGTCCGGCTCCCAGCCGCGCTCGTCATCGACAAGCCCGAGATTGGCATAGCCCCCGATCGGCCGATCGGTCAGGCCGCGCAATTCCCGTAGCGCGGCCGTGATGACCGCCGGCGCGGCGCAGTTGACGAAGATCGCGGCTGGCTCCAGCCGCGCCATCTGCGCGACCGCCTCGGCGAGCGGCTCGCCACTCAGCAGGCGGACCGGCTGGTCCGGCTCCGGCGGGGCGCAGACGAAGCCGATCGTCGCGTCCAGTCCGGTCTCGCGCGCGGCGCGCAAGGCCGCTTCCGCTTCGGCGATCAGCGGCATCGTTTCGACCATCAGGAAATCGGCTCCGGCCGCGGCCAGCGCCCGCGCCTGCTCGGCATGTTCGGCGAACGCCATTTCCGGCGCGGGCGACAGCCACGGGGAGTAGCAATCTTCCAGCGGCGCGATCGAACCGGCGATCAGCACGTCGGGTCGACTCGCCTGCTCGCGCGCGGCGCGGGCCATCGCGACCGCCATCGCGTTCAGTAGAACCCCTTCGTCCGGATCTCGCCCGGCCTTCAGAAACACGCGGCCGGTGGCGCGAAAGGTGTCGGTCGTGATGATGTCGGCGCCCGCCGCCAGATTGTCCATGTGAATCTGCCGCACGACCTCGGGCGCGTCGATGAGGCCGATCGCCGACCAGAGCGGCAGGGTCGTTCGGACGCCGCGGCGATCGAGTTCCGTGCCCATCGCCGCGTCGAGCAGCAATGGTCGCCTGGCGGTCAGGCGATCCGCGAGCGGCCGATCATGTGCCACCGTCAACTCCCGTTCGCCTGTCCGATGCTGTAGGCCACCACGACGAGCACCAACGTCGCCAGCGTCGCGATGAACGACGCCAGTTGTTGCGCCCGCGTCGATTGCCGGCTGCTGGCGTAGCCATGCTCGGCGCCGACGGTGATGATCGCGAGCAAGGCGACGATGTAGTGGATCGGCGGGATGTAATGCCGCGTGCTCAGCAACCCGAAGCCGAGGACATATTGCAGCAGCAGCAACGCCGCCGCCACGATCGAGACGACCCGAACCGCCGGCATGACCCGACCGGTCAGCCGGACGATATTCAGGATCACCAACAGCGCGTATGCCAGGACGACCAGCGTCCCGACGATCTGGTGAATCTGGACCATCGAACGCTCACCCTCCCTTGCCAATCCAGCCGGGACTCGAACCCCGATCCGGCTTCACGACGGGGCGCGACGGCCGGCCCCACCCGGCGCCGCGCCCTCACCACCCGCTATCCACGCCGGATCGCTTTCGCGGCCAGCACCATCGCCGCCAGCAAGCCGACCGCGCCGCCCGCCGCGATCGCCGTCGGTTTCGGCTCCGGTCCCGGCAAGACGACCCGGCCATCGCCATAATTCTGGAACAGCCTCCCCCATTTGGTGTCGAGCGCCTGCTTGACACGCCGCCGGCCGACGACCGGATACCAGTAGACATTGTGATAGAAGTTCGACGCGAAATAACTCCACGGCACCAGCGGCGATTGCAGCAGCGGCTTTTCGAATCGCTTGAGCGGTCCGTGGTAGATCAGGTGCTGCCCTTTCGAGGCGAAGGTGTCTTCCCGGACGAATTTCCAGTCTTCGAGCGATATGTCGTGGCCGACGATTTCGATCTCTTTCGGATCGCCGACGCCGAGCCCCTTTTCGTGCGCGATCCGGATGAACGGCAGGCTCATCGGATCGAACCCCTGCATCTTCGCGCTGATCGCGTCAATCGCGACCTGATCGGCGCTGGCGAGCAGAATGTCCTTTTCGTGCGGCCGCATCGCTCGCGGCCCGGCGCCGTCGCCCGCAAACGTGCCGTCCATGACGGCGAAGAGGCCGCTGTGGATGTCTTGCTGAATCTGGAGCAGATCGACCAACGTTTCGTCGATCACGGCGTGGGTCATGTGGCGGCGGTGGTTGAGCAAGCCGCCGAACGCGTTTTTCATCGCCCCGGTGATCGTGGTGAAGACGTGCGTCTT
>JAICJJ010000263.1 GCA_025928535.1 Thermomicrobiales bacterium | reverse complement strand
CAGCGACGAATGAAACGCGGCGCTGACCGGCAGCCGGATCGCCCGTTTGGCGCCGCGTTCGAGAGCGAGCGTCATCGCACGTTCCACCGCGTCCGTCCGACCGGAGACCGTCGTCTGCTCGGGCGCATTGAAATTGGCGACTTCGGCTCCCGCCGCCACGGCGATTTCCGCCACCGTGGCCGGCGGCAAGCCGATGACCGCCGCCATCGCGCCCGCGCCATGCTCCTGCATCAATTCGCCCCGCCGTCGCACCAACCGGACGGCGTCGAGCGGATCGAGCGCATCGGCGGCGACGAGGGCGCTGTATTCGCCCAGGCTGTGACCGGCCACGAACGCCGGCTCCGGCAAGAGTTGTCGCGATTCCAGCGCGCGCAGCCAGGCGATGCTGACGGCGACGATCGCCGGCTGCTGGTTCGGCGTCTGCACCAGCGCCTCGTCCGGCCCCTCGGCGATGATCGCCGATAGCGGCGCTCCAATCCCGGCGTCGACCGCGGCGAACCAGTCGGCGAGCGCCGGTTCGGCGTCGAGCAGCGGCCGGGCCATGCCGACGCGTTGCGATCCTTGGCCGGGGAAAAGCCAGGCGACGCGGCCGGGATTCGGCGCCGGCAACGCCATCAGACGCCCGCGCCGACGGCGACCTCGACGGCCGGCACACGCCGCGCCACGCCGGCAACGCCCCAACGGACGACGCCCGCCGCCCAGGCAAGGCCGCCGCCGAAGGCGACGAGAACGAGATTGTCTTCTTCCTGCAGCGCTCCGGCCGCCGCCGCTTCGGCCAGCGCGATCGGCACCGAAGCGGCGGACGTGTTGCCATAGCGGTCGAGGTTGACCCAGACCCGTTCGCGCGGCAAGCCGAGCCGGCGAGCGGCGGCGTCGATGATCCGCTGGTTGGCCTGATGCGGAATCAGCATGTCGATGTCGGCGAACGACAAGCCCGCCTTGGCGACTGCTTCGGCCGCGGAATCGCCCATCACATTGACGGCGAAGCGAAACACTTCGCGTCCGTTCATCTGCAAATGCGGCCGGTATTCCGGAAAGAGTTCGGCCGTCTCCGGCACGAAGGCGCCCCAGCCCGGGATGTAGAGATGCTTGTAGCCGGCGCCGTCCGCGCCGAGCACGGTCGACAGCAATCCCCGTGGTTGCTCGGTCGCTTCCAGCACGACCGCCCCGGCTCCGTCACCGAAGAGGATGCAGGTCGAGCGGTCGGTGTAATCGACGAAGCGCGACAGGGTGTCGGCGCCGATGACGAGCACGCGGTCGTGCGCGCCCGTCTGGATGAATTGCGAGCCAACGGCAAGCGCCGAGACGAATCCGGCGCAAGCCGCGCCGATGTCGAACGCCCCGGCCCGACCGCCGAGTTCCGCCTGTACGAGACAGGCCTCGGAAACGAGAAACTGGTCCGGCGTGCAGGTGGCGACGACGATCAGGTCGATGTCGTCGATGTCAAGTCCGGCCTGCGCCATCGCCTGCCGAGCCGCCGCCGCCGACAGCGAGGTCGTCGAATCGTTCGGCCCGACGACGCGGCGTTCGCGAATGCCGGTTCGGGACACGATCCATTCGTCGGAGGTATCGACCATCCGCTCGAGATCGGCGTTGGTCAGCACGCGCTCCGGGACCGCCATCCCCCAGCCGGTGATCGCCGCGTAGCGCATCCTCGTCCCCCCGCTTCCCTTGGCGCGGCGCCGCGCGCCCGGCCCGCAGTTTGCCGTGAAACGCCCCCGGGCGCAACGCCGCGCCGAGATCGGCCACGACAAAAGGGCAGGCGGTCGGCCTGCCCTGATCGTCCCGATCGCGCGGCGGGGCGAAGCGCTATTCGGCTTCGCGCCGCTGCTCGATCTGAATCACCTGCCGGTTGCGGTACCAGCCGCAACTCGGGCACACATGATGCGCTCGCTTTTTCTCGCCGCAATGCCGGCACGGCACCAGCGCCGGCACGACAATGTAGTCGTGGCGGCGGCGGTTGCCCTGACGGTGGCGGCTGATGCGCTGCTTGGGAAGCCCGCCCATCGGTTGCTCATCCTCCTTCGTCGTTACGTGGTTCGGTCCGGCTCGGCCGGCTCATCCCCCGGTTCGTCGTCGTTCAAGAGATTCGCCAGCGCGGCGAATCGGTTGTCGGGCGCCGGCGGCTCTTCGCGCTCGCCAAGGAGCGCGTCCGGCCCCGGGCACCCGGCACCGCAATCGGGCCGCATCGGCAGGCTGACCAGAATTTCCTGCCGCAACACTTCGCCCAGATCGAGTTCGTGATTTTCGTCGATCCGCGCCGTGTCGTCGTCTTCGGCCCCGCTCGGCTCGAGATCGACGCCGGTCCGCAGATCGACCGTTTGCCGATATTCTTCGGCGAACGACGTCTCGAACGCCTGATCGTAGACGCGCAGGCAGCGAGCGCATTCGAGCGGCACGACGCCTTCGACCTCGACCCGCGCGATGACCGCTTCGCGCAGTCGCGTCAATCGGACATGGCCGGTCACGTCGAGCGCGACCAACCCCTCGCCGAGCGGAAAGCGATCGAGCGTCATGCGGTACGACCGCGCTTCGCCCGTCGTTCCCTTCAGCAACCCGGCGACATTGATCGCGGTTTCGTTCCGCAACTCGAATTCGTGACCGCGATCGACCGTCATCTGGCCCGGCGCCTGCGTGCGAAAGACAAACCAATACGCCGGACCGGAGCCGGCGCAACCCGCAAAGTGTAGAAGCCGCGCGCCGCCCGCGTCAACCGCAGCTGGAATGCGGAAACGCCAGCGGCGAGACACGGCGCCACGCCGCCTCCCAAACGGTCATTCCGAGCGCCAGCGAAGAATCCGTCGTCAGCTCCCGGATGGGGCTTATCGGCTCAGTCCGGGGGTTTGGCTCCGGGCAACGCCGCCGCTGCATCCCATGGAATGAACGGATTCCTCCTGCGTCGGAATGACGGGCGGCGGCCGCGGCTCCCCGGCAGGATGTCACGCCCGCTCGCCGCTCGCCCTCCGTTCCGCAGTCGGCGCGTCTTACAGCGTATAGTTGCTGCGGGGGAGTCGCGTTCAGGAGGTCGCATGGACGAACAAACGGCGCTCGCGCCATTCTTGCCCGGCTTCAAGCCTCACGCCTTTGCCTTCTACCGGCAGTTGCGCGAGGCGGGTCCCATCGCGCGCACGACGCTGCCGGACGGGCGGCCGATGTGGCTCATCTCGCACTACGACACAGCGCTCGCCGTGCTGCGCGATTACGAACGCTTCGGCAACGACCCGCAAAACGCGATGTCGCCCGCAGACTATCAGGCGTTGATGGCCGCAGCCCTGCAGGATCTCACGCCCGAGCAACAAGCGCAATTCGCCGAAGTCGACGCCGTGCTCAGCCGCAACCTGCTCGGCGTCGATCCGCCCGACCATACCCGGCTGCGCAAACTCGTTTCGCAAAGTTTCACGCCGCGCTTCATCGAAAGCATGCGGCCGCGCGTCCAGCAGATCGCGGACGAGTTGCTCGACGCGATCGAAGCGCGAGCCGAGGCAACCGGCGAACGCGAGATCGACTTGATCGACGCGTTCGCCTTTCCGCTGCCGATCACCGTCATCTCCGAAATGCTCGGCGTGCCGCACGAAGATCGGGAACGGTTTCGCGTCTGGTCGAATGTCGTCGTCCAACTCAATCCCGCCGATCCGATCGACCCGGAGCGGATGCGCTTGCTGCGGGAATTCAACGACTACCTGCACGGCTTCGTCGCCCGCAAGCGGGCGGAGCCGGGCGACGATCTGATCAGCGGATTGATTCTGGCGGAAGAAGCGGGCGACAAACTCTCGGAAGACGAACTCATCTCGATGATCTTCCTCCTGATCGTCGCCGGCCACGAAACGACCGTGAATCTGATCGGCAACGGCATGCTGGCGCTTTTCGAGCATCCGGAGCAATTGCGCGCGCTCATCGCCGATCCGACGCGGATCGCGGGCGCGATCGAAGAATTCCTGCGCTATTACGGTCCGGTCGAAATGTCGCTGACCCGCTTCGCCCGGGAAGACGTCGAACTCGACGGCCGACGCATCCGGCGCGGCGACCAGGTGACGGTGCTGCTCGCCTCGGGCGATCACGATCCGGCGCAATTTCCCGAACCGGATCGCTTCGACATCGGCCGCGATCCGAAACGGCATCTCGCCTTCGGGATGGGCATTCACGCCTGCCTCGGCGCGCCGTTGGCACGGCTCGAAGGCCAGATCGCCTTCGCCACGCTCCTCGGCCGCGTGCCGGGCATCCGGCTCGCCGTTCCCCACGAATCGCTCGAATGGCGTCCCGGCTCGCTGCTCCGTGGCCTGACCCGGTTGCCGGTCGCGTTTTGATCGGAATGCCTTTCCAAAAGGGAGTCCGGGGCGATGACGCGACTCACTCATCGCCCCGGATCAGATCGACGCGCGAGCGGATTAGAGGCTGTCGGGATCGGGCAGCAGCGCCTTCGCCCGGTTGATGTGGCTGCCGGACGACTTGACCAGATCGAGCGCCAGCGAGACCCGCTCGGCGTCATTGGTCGCGAGGCCGAGGTCGATGTAGTCCGCGGCCCGCGCCATGTCGCGGTACGCGGCCGCGACCTCGGTGTGCGTGTCGGCGAACGCATCCGGCGGATCGATCTGGCCGATCACGGCGTCGAGCACGCGAAACGTGTTCATCTCCTTCTGTACGGCTTCGAAGTCTTGCGTCTTGAGCGCCGCCTGCACTCGATACGAGGCTTCCAGATAAACGTCGTTGAGCGCAATGACCGATCCGACGTACTGCGATGCCTCGGACGAAACGGCGCCTTCGGCGATCGGCGCCGCAAAGCCGATCGCGGCCACGATGGCGATCACGGTAGCCGCAAGCAGATTGCGCATGACTGCCCCTTCCTGACCGATTCGCTAACGCAATTCGAAGATACACATTCGGGAGTGAACTTGTCAAGAGAAAGATGGCCTGATGCGCATCGTTTTGTACGACCGGCAGTCGGAATCCCGCGGCGCGGGCGAGCCTTGGAGGTTCGCGCCCCCAACGCCTCGCCCGTCGCGACGGGCGAGGCGTTGGGGGCGCGAACCTCCAAGGCTCGCCCGCGCCGCGGGATTCCGACTGCCGGTCGT
>JAICJJ010000591.1 GCA_025928535.1 Thermomicrobiales bacterium | reverse complement strand
TCGACCACGAGAAAGACGCTCTGGCCCGCGCCGAGCACGTAGTCGTCGACCAGTTGCCGGATTTTGGTGCGGCTCGGCGCCGACGGTTCGTCCGTCAGGCCCATCGCCTGCTGCACCGTCGCCCCGGCCCGTTGCCGCTGGAGCGTGGCCGACGCGGTTTCGGCCGCGACCGCGTTTTGCAGAAACCAGCCGATCAGCACCAGCCAGATGCCGTCGGCAAAGCCGCCGGTCAGCATCGTCAGCACGCCCCAGCCGATCAGGGCGAAGGCGACGATCTGACCGCTCGCCCGCGCGACCTTCCAGCCGGTTTGCTCGCTGCCGCTGAAATGCCAGACCGCCGCCCGCAACAGGCGGCCGCCGTCGAGCGGATAGCCGGGCACGAGATTGAAGAGCAGCAGCAGCAGGTTGATGCGGGCGAGCCAATGGGCCGGCGCGTCGATGTAGATGTTGCCGCGGGCGGCGAGCGTGATCGCCTGAAAGACGATCGCCAGAATCAGGCTGACGACGGGACCGCCGGCGGCGATGCGAAATTCGGCGCCGGGCGTGCGCGCCTGCTCGCCGATCTCCGCCACCCCGCCGAAAATGAACAACGTGATCCGGTTGACCGGCACGCCCTCACGCCGCGCCATCCAGGCGTGCCCCAGTTCGTGCAACAGGATCGACGCCAGAAAGAGGATGGCGGCGGCGACGCCGACGACGATGCGCGCCGTCGCGCCCATCCCGGGATATTCGACGGGAAGATAGGCGCCCGCCAGCGACCAGACCAGGAGCGCGAAGACGAAGACCAGCGTCCAATGCAGCCGGATGTCGATGCCCCAGACCCGGGCGATCGTGATGCTTCCGCCCATGCTTCACCACCGGTAGGTCCCGAACCCAGGGCGCCCGCCGCATGCGGCCGTCCGTCTTGCCCACTATGCACGATCCGAACGCGCGGCGCGTGGGCCGATGGCGCGACTGGCTACTCGAGGCGCATTCGCGGCCTTCCCGAGCGCGCCGCCGGTTTCCGCGATTTCGCATCGGCAGTGATCCAACCGCGGCGGCCAGTGCGTAGCACCGGCCAGCGACCGTCGTCAGGCGGCCGCCGGCGCTCGCTCACGGGAGCGAGACGGCGGCCAGCGCCCGCGACGGAGGGAGGATCGGCCATGCGCGCCTTTCGCGATCTCATCGGCGAGACGGTCAACGACGAGTCCCGGCGGTCGCCGTCGCGCCGGGCGCTCATCTCCCGCGGCGCGATCGTCCTCGCCGCGACGGCCGCATCCCCAATCATGCTCGGCCACGATCCGGCGCTGGCCAAATCGTCGGCGGCGGGAGGCAAAGGAGGCAAGCGCGGCAACAACCGCGGCGGCAAGGGCGATACCGCCATTCTCAATTACGCGCTGACGCTGGAGCACCTCGAGTTCGCCTTCTATCGCGACGGGCTGGCCCAATTCCAGGCAAGCGATTTCGATGCCGGCGTGTTCGCGCGGCTGCAGGAGATTCGGGATCACGAAGGCGCGCACGTCGATGCGCTCACCGGCGTCATCCAGCAACGGGGCGGCACGCCGGTCGCTGAAGCCTGCTACGACTTCGGCCCCAACTTCAGCGATCCCGACGGTTTTCTCGGCATCGCCCAAGCGTTGGAAAACACGGGCGTGATGGCCTACGACGGAGCCATCGCCTCGATCAAGAACCCGCAATTGCAGACGACCGGCGCGACGATCGCCACCGTCGAAGCGCGCCACGCCTCATATCTGAACGATCTCAACGGCGATGACCCATTTCCCGCCGCGTTCGACACGCCGAAGTCGATGAGCGAGATTCTCCAGATCGCCGGCCAGTTCATCGTCGCCTGCTCATCGGGCCAACGCGCCAAGTCCGGCCGCAACGGCAAGTAGCGCCGTCCGACGCCGATGCCGCGTCATTCCCGGACCGGATGGCCGCTCGTGTCGGCGCCCTCGATTCCCCTACCCCCGGAATCGAGTCGGCGTCCGGCGC
>JAICJJ010000327.1 GCA_025928535.1 Thermomicrobiales bacterium | reverse complement strand
TGCCTGATCGGCATGCAACTCTTCGTCGAGCCGGCGTCGCTGGAGTGGCATCTGGCGAAACTGCAGGCCCCGGAGCGCAGCGTCTATCTCTTTTTGGCCTGCACCGATCCGGCGTTCCGCGGCGCCCGCGTCGGCGCCGCGCTCTTCGCGCAATCGATGGCCTGGGCGCGCGACGCGGGCTACGAACGCTGCGCGGTGCATTACCTGACCGCGAGTCGGGCCGCCGGCTTTTGGCGCGGGCTCGGCTTTCGACCGGTCTCGCTCTGGCTGCGCCGCGCGATCGACGAACGGATGCTCTGGGCGCATGGCCGAGCGTGAGCCGCCGCGCGGGATGGCGACCGCGGCAATGGAAAGGAGTCGCCCGATGCGCGAGCGCGTCTGACGCCGCGCAGCACGGTCTCTTCCGTCACTCCTGTCCGCATCTCGCCCCTGACCGAGGAGACGACTCATGTACGCGTTCGCCGTTCCCATTCCGGTCGGCAAGACGGACGCGGTCCGCCGCTTCAACGACGAATGTCTCGGTCCGCGCAAGGCCGAATACGACGACCTGCAACGCCGCGGCGGCGTCGCCTCGGAGTCGTACTGGCTGCAGCGCGACGCCGACAACGGCGACATCATCGTCGTCGTCAGCGACAGCGACCAGAGCGCCTTCGCCGACATCTTCGCCCATCCCCAGACCGACTTCGACCGCTGGTATCGCGACCAGATTCTGGACCTTTTCGGCATCGATCTGGCCGAGCCGTGGGGTCCGCGCAACGAATTGCTGGGCGCATGGCAAGCGAGTTGACGGCGGTCCGGGCGGGCGCGGGCGGCGTCGCTCGCCCTCGACCGTCGGCGCATGCCCAGCCGAGTCTGTCGCCGCCGCGCGTGGCGCAGACCATGGCGGTCGTGCTCTCCTGCGTGACCGCGCTCGCCTTGCTTCTCCTCGCCCTCACGCTCGGCAACCCCGGCATGGTCGCTGGCGAACCCGACACGACGGCGCAATCGGCCGTGATTCACGGCTTCTACGACGCCGTCAACGGCATCCTGGCGGGCGGCGATCCCGCCGCCATCGATCGCTACGTTGCGCCCGATGTCGTCGTCCACGGAGCGGACGGCGATATCGACGGTCGCGCGGCGCTGGCGGCGCGCCTCCGAACATTTGGCGCGACGTCGCCCGGCCTGAGCGTTCATCTCGTCGCGCTCATCGTCGAAGGGAATCGCGCTGCGGCCACGGTCGAACAATCCGCCTCGATGCAGCCGGCGCCCGGTCTCCGCATCGAGGGCCCCGCTTTCCAACCGGCCGAAACCGAGCAATTCCGCCTCGTAGGTGGCCAAATCGCCGAGTATTGGCAGGCGCCGGACGATCGCGGAACGACGCGCGTGCTGCCACCGGCGCCGTTGTCGCTCTGGCTCGGCGCGAAGCAAGCCGGTCTGGCCCGTTTCGCCTTTCCCCCGGGCGCGGAGGTCGATGATCTCCTCGCGCCCGGGCCGCATCTGATCTTGCCGGAATCCGGCGTGCTGACGGTGTCCCTCGACGGGCCGGCCGAAATCGCCCGCGCCGATGCCGTCGGCTGGCGGCCGACGACGTCCGCCGAGTCGCCGCTCACGCTCCGGCCCGGCGACGCGCTGCTCGTCCCGGCGGACGTCGTCCACACGATTCGCAACCGCACTGCGGCCGGCGCGTCGATGCTCGGCGTCTTGCTCTCCTGGCGGATGACCAGCCCGCCCCAAAGCTCCCGGATGTCGCCCGGGCCGCCGACGCTCTTCAGCATGTACAACGCGGGGCCGATCGCCGAGCGGAATGTCTGGGACGGCGGCGCCACGATCGAAGCGCTGGCGCGCAGCATGGACATCTGCGCGGCGCGGCAAGACTCGACGCTGACCGTCGCCTGGCTGCGGCTGGACGCCGGGCAAAGCATCGCCGCGCGCCCGACGGTTGGCGTGGAGTTGCTCACGGCCCAATCGGGCACGCTGCTCGTCGGCCAATCGCACCCGGCGCTCGCGACGAATCGAGACTCTGCCGACCAGGCGACGGGATTCGCGGCGCCGGAGGAGCCCGCAGTGCTGATGACCGGCGACGGCGTCGCCTTTTCGACGGGGTTGACCGGTTCGGTCACCAACACGGGCAACGCGCCGGCAATGGCTTTGCTCGTCGCCACCGGAGCGCCCGGGGAGTCCATGGCGTCGCCGCCCGCCGCGAGTTTGACCGCCCGCGCGTCGGCGCCGTGCGACCCCGGGACGACGATGGTCGACGCCAAATGACCGGGCGCGTCGATCGACTGCCGAGTCCGATCCGTCGGCGGCGGCGAGGCCGGGCGCCGCCCAAGTCCGGAGCCGCGGTCCGAAATCGGGCTGCTCCGGTGGTTGCCGGCAGCGCCTGTTTGCCGACCTCGCGCTTCGATTCGCGGCGGTCGCGCCTTCACGGAATGGACACGCCATGGAATTTTCAGCGCTCGGCCAATTGACGCGGCGCATCGCCCAGCGCCGCCTTTCGCGTCGTGCCGCCCTCACCTCCGGCGGGGCGGGCGTCGGCGCGATGCTTTTCCGCGATCGGCTCCAACCCGCCGACGTCCGCGCCCAGGCCGCGACGCCGGCCGCGTCCGGCACGCCGACAGCCGCGGGCGCCAACCTGCCGCCGAACGTGCCGGCCTGGATGCGCACGCCCGGCGGGCCCGCCACGCCCTACGGCGAGCGCGCAACTGCCGAGCAAGGCGTCGTCCGCAAATTGATCGATCCGTTCGACAGTTGGTCGCCGCTGGCCGATCTGCACGGCACGCTGACGCCGAACGCGCTCTGGTACGAAGTCCACTACGGCGGCATCCCCGCCATCGATCCGACCGAGCATCGCCTGATGGTGCACGGCATGGTCGATCGGCCGACCCTCTTCACCGTCGACGACATCAAGCGTTTCCCCGCCGTCTCGGTCGTCCATTTTCTCGAATGTTCCGGCAACTCCTTTTCGGAGTGGGACAAAGCGACGATGGGCAAGACGGTCCAGGAAACGCACGGCCTGACGAGTTGCGGCGAATGGACCGGCGTGCCGGTCGCGACGATCCTGCGCGAAGTCGGGCTGCAGCCGGGCGGAACCTGGCTGCTGGCGGAAGGCGCCGACGCCGTCGGGCACGACCGCTCGATTCCGACCGCCAAGGCGATGGCGGACGGCTTGCTCGCCTACGCGGTCAACGGCGAAGCGCTGCGGCCGTCGCAAGGCTATCCGCTCCGCTTGCTCCTGCCCGGCTTCGAAGGCAACACCAACGTGAAATGGCTGCGCCGGATCGAAGCCGGCCGCGAGCCGTGGCAAACGCGGCAGGAGGTCAGTCACTACACCGACCTGATGCCGGACGGCACGGCGCGGCAATTCACCTTCGTCATGGAAGCCAAATCGGTCATCACGACGCCGTCCGGCGGCCAGCGTCTGGCCGGCCCCGGCTTCGTCGAAATCGCGGGTCTGGCCTGGTCGGGGCGCGGCAAGATCACCACGGTCGAACTTTCGACCGACGGCGGCGCGACCTGGCATGCGGCCATCCTGCAAGCGCCGGTCTTGCCGATCGCCTGGACGCGCTTCCGCTTCCCCTGGATGTGGGACGGCAAACCGGCGCGGCTGATGAGCCGGGCGATCGACGAAACGGGCTACGTCCAGCCGACGCCGGCGCAACTCGTCGCGGTCCGCGGCACGCATTCCTTCTACCACTACAA
The DNA here is from genome assembly GCA_025928535.1 of Thermomicrobiales bacterium. Classification (GTDB taxonomy): domain Bacteria; phylum Chloroflexota; class Chloroflexia; order Thermomicrobiales; family UBA6265; genus JAICJJ01. Next base: position 592 of record JAICJJ010000327.1, on the reverse strand, counting down.
CGGCGTCAAGACGTGGGCGATCGACGCCACCGGGGAGGTGACCAATGGCGACGCCTGAGCAGCAGTTCGGATTCGGCACGCCTGCGACGCCGGAGCAGATCGCCGGTTGGGACATCGCGATCAAAGCGGACGGAACCGGCTTGCCGCCGGGCAGCGGCAGCGTGGCGCAGGGCGAGGCGCTCTTCGCCAAACTCGGGGCGAAATGCCACGGGGCCAAAGGCGAGGGCACGACCAACGCGCCGGCGCTCGTCGGCGGTCGCGGCAGCCTCGACACCGATCAGCCGGTGAAGACGGTCGGCAGTTACTGGTCGTATGCGACGACCCTCTACGACTACATCCATCGGGCGATGCCGGCGGACAACCCGCAATCGCTCAAGCCGGACGAGGTCTACGCGCTCTGCGCCTACATTCTCTATCTGAACGACATCGTGCCGCAAGACGCGGTGATGGACGCCAAGACGCTGCCGCAGGTGGTGATGCCGAACCACGCCGGCTTCACCAGCCCCGATCCTCGTCCCGACGTCTTCGACACGCCCGACCCGCTCCTCCCGGCCCCGACCGCGCCGGGTGGGTGACCGTCTTCGGAACCCTA
>JAICJJ010000187.1 GCA_025928535.1 Thermomicrobiales bacterium | reverse complement strand
GCGGGCGCGGCTTTTCGCCGTCTTCGTGCTCTTTTGTGGCGACCTGGCCCGGTACGAGGCCCGCCACCCGTCCCCCCACGCCCGCTTTTCGCCGCTTGGCGGGGTCGGGCGCCGGCGCCGGCGCCTCGGCCTGATCGATGTACGCGTATTGCATCGCTTCCCGCTCCCCTTGCCCGTCCGCTCGTCTCGCCGCTAGCGCACCGCGTAGCCGAGCGCCCGAATCTGATTGGCGTACCGCTCTCGGAAGATCGCGTAGTGCGGTTCCGACAACCGCTCGCGCGAATCGCCGACCTTGGCGCTGCGGACGTGCCAGACGAGTTTCGGATCCATCTGGCGCATCTTGTCGGGCGTGCAAGCGTCGATCGCCGCCGCGATGCGTTCGGGCGCGACCGGGGCGATCTGGTCGGTCACGGCGGTCAGCGCCGCGGCGGGATCGGCGTGCAACGCTTCGTAGCGCACTGGAATCGCCCGCCCGCTTTGCAGCCAGGCGAGCGCCCGGTCGAGATTGACCCCGTACGATTTTCGGAGATAGGCGAGGACGTCGGGATGGTCGAGCGGCTTGCCGACCACCGCGTCGCGTGGCCGCGTTCGGCCGTGCGTCAGGCCGCGCTCCTGCTTTTCCTGCGCCCAGTAGTAAAGCGAAACGAATGCGTCGTATGGATCGCGCACGATCGTCACGAGGTGGGCCGGCGCGGCGGCGACGGCGTCGGCCATCGCCGGGGTGAAGCGGCTATGCTGGTGGAAGATCGTGTCATCCGGCAGGCCGCCGGCGGCGATCCACGCCTGAAATTCCTCCGGGACGACGTCCGGCTTTTCCTCGCCGCCGAGCCAGCGCAGGTCATACACCTGGCCGAGCAGGCATTTGATCCAGTGATTGCCCGCCTTCGGCGCGGAAAAGATGCCGATGCGCACGGCGGCCTCCTGCGGCGTCCTAGCGGACCTCGTAGCCGAGGCGCTGCACCTGCTCGCCGTAGCGCTCCCGGAAGATTTGCAGATGTTCCGGCCCGAGCCGTTCTTTCGAATCGCCGACCTTGGCCGAGCGGATGTGCTGCGCCATCTTCGGGCTCATCTTTCGCATGTTGTCGGCCTGGCAGGTGACGATCGCCCGCCGAATCCGCGCGTCGTCGGCCGGCGCGATCAGTTCGGTCACCCGCTTCATTTCGGCGAACGTGTCGCGATGAAGATCTTCGTAGCGCACAACGAGCGCCCGCCCACTTTCGGTCCACTCGACGGCGCGGTCGATGTAGATGCCGAATTCGTCGCCGAGAAAGGCGAGGATCGCCGGATCGGCCAGCGGCTTGCCGACCAGCACGTCGCGCGGCCGCTCTTTCTTCCGGACGCGCCCCTTCGTGTCGTCATGCACCTTCCGGCTTTGCAGCCAGTAATACATGGAGACGAACGCATCGTAGGGATCGCGAATGATGGTGACGACATGCGCCGGCATCGCGTCGAGGGCGTCGCAGAGGTGCGGCTTGTACTTGCAATGCTGATGGAAGATGGTGTCTTCCTGAAAGGCGCCGCTCTGGATCCAGTCGGCGAACTGGTCGGCTCTCGTCACCGGCGTGTCGTCGCCCATCAGCCAGTCGAGGCCATAGATCGTGCCGAGCAGGCATTTGAGCCATTTGTTGCCCATCTTCGGCGGCGACGTGATCACGATCCGCATCGACGTCCGTTCCTCTCCCCCGGCGACCGCGTTCGGCCGCGATTCGTGGCGTCAGCGCACTTCGTAGCCGAGCGTCCGGATCAGATCGCCGTGCCGCTCGCGAAAGATCGCCAGATGCTCGTCGTTCAGTTTTTCCTTCGAATCGCCGACTTTCGCCGCCCGCACGTGCCCCGATTTCGCGCCGCCGGCTTTTCGCATGTTGTCGGCCGAGCAAGCGTCGAGCGCGCGTTCGATCCGCTCGTCCGACACCGGCGCGATCGCGTCGGCGACGCGGCGCAATTCGGCGACGGGGTCGGAGTGAAGATTTTCGTAGCGGACGATGTGGGTCCGGCCGCTTTCCAGCCACTGCCGGGCGCGGATCATGTTGTTGCGGAAGCCGCCGGCGCGGAGAAAGGCGATCACGTCGGCGTGGTCGAGCGGCTTGCCCATGATCTGGTCGGTGCGGCGGCCGTCGCGCAAGCCGTCGCCCTCGTGCTTCTGGATGTTGTAGTAGGACGAGACGAAGGCGTCGTACGGATCGCGGATGATGGTCACGGCGTGCGCCGGCAGCGCGTCGATCAGATCGACCAGTTCCGGCGAATAGTCGTAATGCTGATGGAAGATCGTTCCGTCCGGAAAGCCGCCCGCTTCGGTCCACGTCTTGAACAGGGCGAATTGCGGCCGCTTCGGCGTCTCCTGCGTGCCGAGTTGACGCAAGTCGTACATCTGGCCGAGGATGCACTTCAGCCAGACATTCCCCGCTTTGGGCGGACCCGCAATGATGATCCTCACCGATCCGATCTCCTCCCCCGTCGGTCGTCGTTCCCGCGCTGTTCGCGAGGCGACCCGCAGCGCGTCTTGACCCTCATCCCGCGCTCCGCCGCGCCGCTGGCGCGATTCGGCCGCCCTGGGCCGTCAGCGTCGCGATCCCCGTTCGCGCTCGAATGCGCGGAGTGTAGCAGCCCCGACTGTACGTTCGCCGCCGAACGACGTCAACGAACGGGATAACCGAGCGATTCGATCAGATCGGCGTACCGCGCGCGAAAGATCGCGAGGTGGTTGTCGTTCAGATGATTTTCCCAGTCGCCGACGGTCGCCGAGCGCACGTGTTTCGCCATGCCCCGATTCATCTGGCGCATGTTGTCGGCGCGGCACGTTTCGACCGATCGCTCGATCCGGCCGCGCGGCACAGGCGCGATCGACGCGGCGGCGCGTTCCAGTTCGCCGATCGGATCGGCCTGCAACCGCTCGTAGCGCAGCACGACCGCGCGGCCGCTGTGCAGCCATTCGCTCGCCTTGAGCAAATTGTTGCGGTAGCCGCCTTCGTCGAGAAAGGCGAGGACGTCCCGGTCGTCGATCGACTTGCCCATCAGGTTGGCCCATTTGCGGCCTTTACGATTGTGTTCCTCAGCGTGCTGTTGCAGCGTGAAATAGGTGGACACGAACGCGTCATAAGGATCGCGCACGATCGAGACGAGGTGCGCTGGCGCCGATTCGGCGATCTGGCAGAGATCGTCCGAATAGTCGTAATGCTGATGGAAAATCGTGTCGTCGGCGAACGAGCCGGCCGCGACCCAGTCGCGAAAGGAATCGAGATCGGCGCGCGACGGCGTTTCGCCTTGCTTCAGCCACCGCAGCCCGTACATTTCGCCGAGAAGGCATTTGAGCCACATGTTGCCCGCTTTCGGCGGCGCCGCGATGAGGATTCGCACGAAATCGTCGCTCCTGGCGCCCGTTCGGGCGTCGGGTCGGCACGGAGTGGACCGCGCCTGGTCGCACTCAATCGGGAATGTCGCCGGACGAAAACTCTAGCACACGCTCCGATTCCGGCCGGTTCCGGCTCAAACGACCGTGTAGCCGAGGCGCTCGATCAACGGGGCGTGACGATCCCGCATGATCCGCAAGTGCTCGTCCGAGAGATGGTTTTTCCAGTCGCCGACGGTGGCCGCGCGAATGCGCCGCTTCAGCCCCTTGCGCTGCTGGAGCAGATTTTCCGCCTGACAGTCTTCGATCGCCCGCTCGATCCGCGCCGAATCGACCGGCCTCAGTTGGGCCGTCAACTCCGTGATCGCCGACCGCGGATCGGCGTGCAGCGCCTCGTAGCGGACGACGGCGGAGCGCCCGCTTTCGAGCCAGGCGATCCCCTTGCGGAGATCGGCGTCGAAGCCGTCGGCCAGAAAGGCCAGCGATTCGGGATCGTCGATCGTCCGGCCGATCATCACGTCGGCGTCACGGCTGCGTCCCTTGGCGGCCCGGTTTGGATTTTCGGCTTGCGTCTGCACGAAGAAATAGAGCGAAACGAACATGTCGTAGGGATCGCGCAGGATTGTGGCGACGTGCGCCGGCACGCCATCGACGGCGTCCATCAATGCGGGCGAAAACGGATAGTGCTGGTGATAGACCGAATCGGCCGGAAAGCCGCGCTCCGTCAGCCACCGCGCGAAGGCATCGACCGTCGGACCGTCCGGCGTTTCGTCGCCCGTCAGCCAGCGCAAGCCGTAGATGCTCGCGAGCAGACATTTCAGCCAGGAATTGCCGGCTTTCGGCGGCGAGGCGATGATGATGCGCATGCTTCCCCGATTCTGGCTTGACCGGCTCAGACGGCGTAGCCGAATTGCTCGAGGACGTCGCCCAATTCTTCGCGCGCGACGTCTTGCAAGGCGGGCGAGAGCGAGGTGCGCCAGCGTCCGAGCGACGTGCTGACGTTGGCGCTCGTCAGGTGCCCTTTCATTTCCGGATTTTCGGCCGAGGCGCGCCCCACCATGCCATCGACCGTCGCGTCGCCGGCGTCGAGTTCGAGATAACGCAACACGCCGCGCAGGGTCGTCGCCGGATCGGCGATGAGGTCTTCGTAACGGATGAGATGCGCCCGCTCTTTCCGCTTGGGGTAACTGCGCGCCAGCTGCCGGATCGTGCTGGAGCGCATGAAGCGGATGAAATCTTCGTCGCTCTTGACATGCGGCGGCCCGAAGACCTGCCGCCCATGCTTGACGTTGAACGCCAGCATCGAGCTGATCACATCGCGAAAATCGCGGACGAGAAAAATCTCTTTCGCGTTCGGATAGAGCTCCCAGACGAGCCATGGCAAATTGTCGGCGCGATGCTTTTCGGCGAGGTAGACCGGGTTGGACTGACCTTGCCCTTCGGCAATTTTGAGGTAGGTCTCGTCGGCGAAGCGCATGCCGAAATTGGCGAGTTCTTCGACGTAGGTCTTCCCCATCCATTCCCGCAGGCCCGGCGTGACCGAAATGGGCTCCGGGTAGAACGGGTTGTACCCGATCCACTGCTTGTTGGTCTGGAAAAAGTCGGCTTGCGCCGAGCGGTAGGGGTCGCGCGGTTCCGAGAGCGTCTTGATCATGTGCCACCAGTAGCGGGCCGTGCGCAATTCGTACGGATGCCAGCGGTGGACCACGATCTGCGGGTGCTCGGAGAGGAGGCGCATCGTCCAGGTGGTGCCGGCGCGCCCCATCGTCGTCAGCATGATCGGCTGCAACTTCGGCTGATAGGTCGCGCGCAGCGGCTCGTGGGTCAACTTGATGGCCCCGATGCGATGGCGCGCGCCGTCGGCGAAGACGACGCGGAGTTGGAGATCGACGCCCGGCTCGAGGCCGACGACGCTCAGCCAGGCGCGAAAGCCGGAAACGGCGGCACCCGGCGCGTCCGGATAGTCGCGGGCGACATCCGGCCGCTGCTGATCGAGCGGGACGCGCCGGAGAATTGTGCCTTCGGCGTGGATTTCGACCGCTTCGATCGGCTGCCCCGCGCTGATCGCCCAGCCCGCGATTTCGATGTCGTAGACGGAACTTGGCCCGACGCGCGGCGCGTCGATGTTGAAACCGCGCAGTTTGTCCAACTGCGGCGCCGCTTGCGCGACCTTGTGCACTTCGACGACCGCCATCGACCCACGTTCCTCCTGCACCCTGAACCCGGCCACCGCGGCGACCCTTCCCGCGTCTTCGCTCCCGTGAGTGCAAAGCATACCAGCCGCGGACTGTCCGTACGCTTATCGCTCACCAACCGGGCGCGCATCACATCAATGCAGGCGCCGCCAACGCGACCCCGTCATGCTGAGCCTGTCGAAGCATCTCGTCTGTTGGCGGATGCGGAATACGAGATCCTTCGCTGCGGCTCAGGATGACCGGAGGGCGGCGCGCCCCAAGCGCGACGTTGATCGCAGCCTCGCTGGCCCGTCATCCGGCCCACGGCGGCGTCCAGCCAAGCAGCCGCGACAGACGATCGTTGTCGGCGGCGAAGCGGGCGGCGAGCGCGCGGCGCGTCGTCGCGTCCATCGCCGATTTGCCCGATTGGTTCATCGGCTCCCAGTCGGGCAAATCGAACCGGGGTAGACCCAGAAATGACGTCGCGCGGCCGACCGACGCAGCCGGATCGGCGTAAAACTCCTCGCTCGCCAGGATCAAGAATTGGTCGCGCGGAAAATGGCGAAACCATGCTTCCAGTTGCTCGGCGTAGCGGCCGCGAGCG
>JAICJJ010000389.1 GCA_025928535.1 Thermomicrobiales bacterium | reverse complement strand
TTGGCGTCGAGGTCGGCGTCGTCCCGCCTCCGCTGTCGGTCGTCACCACCAACTGAGGCGGTTTCGATCCCTCGCGGGCGGTGAAGTTGGCGCCGTCGCTCGACTGCGGAATCAGGGCGAAGGCGTAGGTTCCATTCCCATGCACGGCGGCCGTCACGTCGAATTCGGCCCAGGCGCCCGCCGCGATCTTGCCTTTGTCGTCGAGCGGCCCGCCGACGCGTGACGGACGGTTGTTCCAGACGATGCTGGATTCCTGCCAGTCTGTGCCGACCGCATAGACCGCCGGGCCGTCGGCCGTGCCGCCGCCCGAGGGCACGTAAAGCTGGAGCGTCGCCTTCGTCACGTTGCCGCCGACGCCGCTGACCGGAACACGGAGGTAGGTCTCGATGTCCGGATCGGAGCCGCCATCGACCCGCAACTTGGTCGACGTGCCGAAGTTGGTCGATGGATTGGCTTCTTCGACGCGCGCATCCGCATCCGGCGTGAAGGTCAGGGCCGCGCTGCCGGCCTGGGTGGTGGCGCGCGGTCGCTTCGGCTTGCCCTTCTTCGCGTCTGCCTGCCGCGCCGCGCCCGATTTCGCCGCGCCGCCATTCTGGCGCGGCTCAGGGGTGCGCCGCGTCGCCTGGCCGCCGCCCCGGTCGTTCGAAGCGTGGCCGGGGCGATGCGTCGCGGACGATCCAGGGCCGCCATTCGGGACTGGCGTGCGATCGACTTTTGCTCCTCCGTTTCGCTTCGACGCTGGCGCCCGCTGGCGGTCGGATCGCGCGGCGTGGCCGCTGTCGCGCCTGGCCGTTGCGTGATGCCCCGCGGTGGACGATTGATTCGTTCGCGCCGCCGTCGATGGTCGGCCGGCAGCCACCGCCAGCGGCGCATTTACCGTCGCTTCGCCCACGGTCGCGCGAACGACGTGGCGACCGCCCGGAGCGTCCGGGACGACCACCCTGGCCGTAAAGTCGCCAGCGTCGTCAGTCGCGAATTCGGCGAGGACCGTGCCGTCGTCCGACCAGATCAGCCGGCCGGCGGTCTGCCGCGGAAAGCGCGAACCGGTGGCGACAACCGGCTGTCCAGGTTTTGCCGACGCCACGCTCAAGTCGAGACGTGGCTGACCCGGCGGGGCGCCTTCGACGGCGGGCGCCGCCCAGGCGGCGACGCCCGCGAAGAAGAACAGTCCGGCGACCGCCCAGCGAACGGCGGCGTCGCGCCGCCAGCAGGGCGGCAATGATCGGGAAAGCGTACGATCGGAGCCCATGACGTCTCCAGTCGACGGTCGACGGTCCGACGACGCGACACGCTCTGGAGGGGCAAGCGGACGGTCGGGAACCCCCGGCCGGCGCATCTCCCGCCGCACGCGGCGACTCGCGCGAGCGACAGACAGCGGGGATGGCGAGATTCACGCGCTCAGGAAGCGCGTTTGTGGAACCACCGAGCCGCGGGACTCGGCGGACAGGCAAATCGTCCTGATCGGGCGGGGCTCCGAACGACGAATGTGATGGAAGGGCCGCTTCGACCCACCCGGTCCCTCCTCCGGTTGGGCGACCCTGCGTCGATATACGCCGTTCGCCCGGAATTGGATGTGTCAGCCAGGCACACCCGCCGCCTGCCCGCGTTTCCGCGCCATGAGGCTGGCGGCGCGATGGCTCATTTGGGGGATGGCGCCACCGGCCGCGGACGCTAGGCTGGGCGTCGAATCGCCGGTCGTGGTTCCAATTCCGATGCTGAACCGGCCCGGCGGAAACGAGGCGGCGCGATGGACGACATTCGGTTCGACGCTCTGGCCCGGAGCATTTCGGGCGCGAGGACCCGGCGTGGCCTCTTGCGCTTCCTGGCGGGCGTCGCCTTCGTCGGCGCGGCCGGTCCGCGAGGCGCGGCCGTCGCCGCCGATTGCGCGGCGCCGTGCGGCGACGGGCATTTGTCGCCGGTCGTCTGTTGCCGGTCGAGCGAGGTCTGCGTGCAGCAATTCGGCTGCTGCCCGAGCGATCGAGTCTGTCCGATCACGACCGGAGTCGTCGATTGCTGCGCTCCGGGATTCCACTGCTTGACGGTCGGCGAAGATGGTTCGCGCGACTGCATGGCGGTCGACCCCTTGCCGGCAAGATCGATCCGCGGGCGGGGTCGGGACACGGCCCGGCGTTCGGGGCGTCATCCCGGGCGGCGTCATAGCGGCGACGCGATTGGCGAGCGCGGTCGTTCCGGCGCCGCGCTGGACGGCTCGTCCGGTTTGGGCCTGCCGTTCAGTTTCTGACGCCGTTCGACTCCGCCATTCGTCGCGCCATGGGTCATCCGTAATACTGAAAAACGAGATGCTTCGCTGTGGCTCAGGTTGACGGGGGGACGGGGCGACTCTCTTCTCGATCCCTCGACTTTTCGACTCGTCAACTTCTCACCCGCCGATCCGGTAATTCGGCGCTTCGCGTGTGATGACGACGTCGTGCGGGTGGCTTTCGCGCAGGCCGGCGGCGGTGATCTGGACGAATTGCGTTTCGCGCTGCATCGTCGGGATGTCGGGCGCGCCGACGTAGCCCATCGCCGAGCGGAGGCCGCCGGCGAGTTGGTAGACGAGATTGCCGATCGGACCCTTGTAGGCGACGCGGCCTTCGATCCCTTCCGGCACGAGTTTCTGGATGTTGCCGACCCCTTCCTGGAAATAGCGGTCTTTTGAATACGAGCGTGCTTTCATCGCTCCGATCGATCCCATGCCGCGATATTCCTTGTAGCGTTCGCCCTGGAAGAGGACCACTTCGCCCGGGCTTTCGTCCGTGCCGGCCAGGAGGCTGCCGAGCATCACTGCGCTCGCGCCGGCCGCGATCGCCTTGGCGATATCGCCCGAATATTGAACTCCGCCGTCGGCGACGACCGGGACGTCGTGCGGCGCGGCGGCGCGGACGCATTCGAGAATCGCCGTCACCTGCGGCACGCCGACGCCGGCGACGACGCGGGTGGTGCAAATCGAACCGGGGCCGACGCCGCATTTGACCGCATCGGCTCCGGCGTCGATGAGCGCGGCGGCGGCGGCGGCGGTGGCGACGTTGCCCGCCATCACCTCGACCGGGAAGCGCGATTTCAGCCGGCGCACCATGGCGAGGACCGACGCCGAATGGCCGTGGGCCGTGTCGACGACGAGGAGATCGACATTGGCCCCGACGAGCGCGGCGGCGCGTTCTTCCGCGTCGGCGCCGACCCCGACCGCCGCCGCGACGCGCAGCCGGCCATGCTCGTCCTTGGTCGCGCGCGGGAACTGAATTTTCTTCTGAATGTCCTTGACGGTGATCAGGCCGGTCAGCAAACCCTGCTCGTCGACCACTGGCAATTTTTCGACCCGATGCCGATGGAGGATCGCGCTCGCTTCGTCGAGGGTCGTGCCGGCGGGCGCGGTGATGAGATGGTCGCGCGTCATCACGGCGCTGACCGGCTGTTCGACATCGTCGATGAAGCGGAGGTCGCGATTGGTCAGGATGCCGACGAGACGACCGTGCTCGGTGATCGGCACGCCGGAGATGTGGTAGCGCTCCATCACCGCTTGCGCTTCCCGAACGGGCGCGTCGGGGGGCAAGGTCACCGGCTCGACGATCATCCCCGATTCGCTGCGTTTGACCTTGTCGACTTCGGCGACTTGATCTTCGATCGACAAATTGCGGTGGATGACGCCGAGGCCGCCTTCGCGCGCCATCGCGATCGCCATTCGCGCTTCGGTGACGGTGTCCATCGCCGCCGACAGGAGCGGAATCT
>JAICJJ010000589.1 GCA_025928535.1 Thermomicrobiales bacterium | reverse complement strand
CGGCGGCGGGATATTGCCCTGTTGCTCCCAGACCAGCCGGATGCGCTGGTCGCCCGCCGCGAGTTGGTTGTAGACCGTCACTTCGCCGACGAAACGATAGAGTTCGTCTTGCGCCGTCACCCCTTTCGGCAATTCGCGGCAATTGCCGTCGTTCAGATCGAGCGTCACCGCGAGCGGCCCCGTTTCCGGCTTGCCCCGTTCCGTCAGGACCGTGACGCGCGTGACGACGCCGCCGCGCACGCTGGCCTCGGCTTCACCCAGCGTCACCGGCAGGCAGGTCAGCGGCGCGGGGCCGGTCTGGTCGTTGCGGCCGGTGATGATGACGATGGCGAGCAGGACGACCAGCACCAGCAACCCGGCGATGAGGATGCCGACGACCGACAGCGGCCGACCGCCGAGCAATCGGCGACTGAGCAACCGGCGTCGGTCATTGGGCTCCGGCAGCGCCGGGGTCATCTCGTCCGATTGATCGTCGATTTCGGCCATCTCGGCTCTCCCGGGCAGCCTCCGACATCGCCGGGCGCATGACCCCGCCCATGCCGCCAGACCCACGCGGAGCGCTCCTGCGGGAAAGACGACACGACGGCGGCGCCGGCAAGCGTCGCACGATTCCGGGATGGTGTCGAGTCAGGGAGTCGGGGAGCCGGGGAGTCGGGAAGTCGGCTGATCGGGAACCGGTCCGCGGCGCGAATTTCCTCCCTCGATTCCTCGACTCGCCGGCGTCACGCCGGCGTCGCAGCTGGCGGCGCGGAACGCGGTGCGGTTTGCAGGGCGAGGATGCGGTCGGCCCAGTCGCCGGGGATGCTGACGCTATCGAAGATGAGGAGCAAGCCGCGTTCGTCGGTCGGCATCGCGAAGACGACCCAGCCGTCGGCCGCCGCGCCGGGCGGCAGCGTCGCCGCCAGCGCCGGATCGGGCGGAATGACGTCGAGAAAACGCTGGATGACGCCGGAATCGCCGGTCAGGCCGAAGTCGGCGCCGGCGATCGTCACCGGCGCATCGCCGACGTTGCGCGCGGCGAGGTGGACGATGACGTAGGTGAGGCCGTCGCGCGGCGGATCGTTGGCGGGAGACGCGGCGAGGACCGTTTCGACCGCGCCCCGGCCGCTGCGGACATCGAACGCCCGCAATTCGAGCGGACCCGCCGTCACCGTGTGGCCGAGCGGCACGGGCCGGCTGCGGCTGAGGCCGACGTCGGCCGCGACGGGCGGGGTGAACCGACCGGCTTCGGGCGACGCGGGGGGCGCCGGCGTGGCGTCCGCCGCCGCCCCCCGCCGCCAAACCGCAAATCCGGCAATGCGTTCGCTTGCCATCAGGCTCCGCTCACTCCATCGCTTGCCGCATGCTTTCGAGATGCTGGCGCGGGTGGCCGATGATGACATGCTCGATGAACGCGCCAGCCGTCATTGCCTGACCGCTCATTGGCAGCACGGCGGAACGGTCGAGGTCGTCGTCGCTGAGCCCACGCAGGAAGGCGGTCACGTGCGCGCCGTTTTCGCGCAACACCGCGAGCGCCTCCTCCTTCGACACGGCGGCGCGCGTCGTCGCGTTTTCGGCATTGATCGCGTTGACCTGATCCCGCGAAATCGACGGCAGCGGCGCGCCCTCGGCCAGAGGGCGGGCCATGTATTCAACGAGGGGTTTGTGCGAACTGCCAACATGATAGGCGAGCGCCGCGACCGTGCATTGCTCGCCCTGGCAGGTGCGGCTCCAGGCGTCGTCAGGCGCCGCTTCGACCGCGTCGATCACCGCCTGGTTCGCCTGCTCGAATTGATCGGCGAGTGTCTGCGCTCGTTCGCTCATGGAACGGGCCTCCCATCGTTCGTCGCGCCAACCAAGCCTCTTTGCTGGCGCCTCGCATCGTACCCGATGGGCGACGCGTCGTGACGCAGGGCGGTGTCAACGGCGGGGCGGCGGGTGGCCAGGAGGGTCCGCTCCCCCGGGGCCGCTGGCGCGCCCCCGCCGGTCGCGCGACGGCAGGGCGGCCCGTGG
>JAICJJ010000030.1 GCA_025928535.1 Thermomicrobiales bacterium | reverse complement strand
CGTCTGGCCGCCCGTTGTGCCTCCCGATATCGCGCCGCTCGTTGGAGGACTGCTCGGCGTTTGGGTGTTGATCGGCGAGACCTGGCCGATGACCACCTTGGCCCCACCCGGGCCGGTCGATGCTTCGACGCCGCCGGAGCGGGCAAACGCGCCGCCATTCAGCGGCGCGACGCTGGCGATGACGGTTCCGTCGGCGGTCTGGATGGTCGCCCCGCCCATGTTGGTCGGCGGCACGACCGTCGCGGCCCCCGCGGCGACGCCGGGAATCGGCGTCGGCGCCGGGACCGATCCAGCCGGCGGCGTGCTCGTCGGGGTCGGCGTCGAGTTGCCGCCGCCGTTATGACCGCCGCCATGTTGCGCCGCGGTTGCGTTTTGGGCGTCGTGACTGTTGCCGGACTGGTTGTCGTGGCTGGCGTGTTGACCGTGCCGGTTGTGGGCGTTGTTCGATTTGTGCGAGCCGTGGGTGCGGTCATGCCTCTGCCCGCCGTTTTTTTGTCCGTTTTTGTGCTTGTCGCCATGCTTGGCGGCGTCGCCTTCATCGGCGGTCAGGGTGGCGACGAATCCGGCCATGCCTGAAACCGCGGCCGTCGCCAGCGCCCACCATCGAAGCGTGCCCGATCGGTTGTCTGGAGGCGCGGGCGCGCCTCGGCTCGTCATTCGCTCCTGCTCGTCGCTCACGATCCCCTCTCCCCTCGAATGACCACTCGTTGCCGAACGTGTGTCCGACGCGTGCCAAGTTCGTACGAGCGAGGCCACGCGCGGGGTAGCGGACCTGGCCATCTCCATGTACCCTACCACAACGCTGCTCGCGCGAAGGGGAAGTCGCGCGCTGCCGGCAACCCGAACGTCCTATTCATTGGCTCCCGCGGGACTGGTCTACCGCGGCGTCGCCATCCGCGTGACCCTTGAATCGAGGGCGCCGCCGGACCTGCGGGCCGCGCCGTCGCGGGAGGAGAGGGGGCCAGATGCCATTCGTCAGCTTGAATCTCGACCTGGACGATGTCTCGATCGTACGGCACGCGCTTTCGGACGCGCTGGCGACCTGCGTCTGTTCGGGGAGCGGGACCGGGATTCGCTGCGCATCGTGCCGCGCCCGTGCGGGTCTCATTCAGGAACTGGAACGGATGAGTCAGCGGTCGACCGGCCCGCGCCGGCCGCGCTTCATCCCCATGCCCGCCTCGATCGCGTTTGGCGACTGCCGGGAGATCGCGTTCGATCCCGTCCCAACGGTTGCGGTCGACGTGCGCCTGTCGCGTGGCGGCCTGTCCGACGACTGAGGGCCGGAGGGCGGCCCCCGCTTGTTGCCGCCGTCGCGCACCGACTACCCTTCGTCCAGCAGGACTGCCGTCCGCTGGCGACCGCGCTTGGCCGAACTGGCGGCGGCGCCGCGGAGGTTGGTCCGGTGTTGTCGCTGCAGGCGCATGGTCGCGTCATCACCGTCAATGGCGAGGCGTTTCTGGTCGCCCGCTGCCCCTTGTGCGGCCGCGAGCATCGCTATGACAAGGGCCCGGCCGGCGGCGGCGAGGCGACCGAGTTGACCGCTCGCGGTTTCAGCGACGAATGGCTCCCGTGCCAATACGACCTGCCCGGCAATTTCTGGCGCATCGTCGTCGGCAACCGACCGGGTCGCGGCCGGAAGCCCGCGCATGGTGGACATGCCGCACCGACGGATCAGGGCGAAGCGCCGCGACGGGGGGAGCGGCATGGCGAGCGAACTCGGCGCCGCGGATCGACGTGATCTGGCGCGGCAGACGCCGGTCAAGACCAGCCGTTGGCCGCGCACCGATCGCCGCGTCGACCGCGTCGCCGCGGTGCTCAACCGTCGGCAACCCGATCTGACCGTCGTGCTCGAAAACGTGCACGATCCCCACAACATCAGCGCCGTGCTTCGCTCCTGCGACGCGACCGGCGTGTTGCGGGCGCACGCGGTCTACACGATCGAAGAACCGCCGCCGGAGGCGTTCGCGCGGACGACATCGGCCAGCGCCGCGAAATGGGTCGAGGTGGAGCGGCACGATTCGATCGCGGCCTGCTACGCGGCGCTGCGGGCTGCCGGTTTCGCGATCTACGCGACGGCGCTGGACGAAAGGAGCGAAGATCTCTACGACATCGACCTGACCCGACCCGTCGCCCTCGTGTTCGGCAACGAGATGCGCGGCGTTTCCGACGACGCGAGAAATGGCGCCGACCGCTCGATTGCGATTCCGATGATGGGGATGGTCCAGAGCCTGAACATTTCAGTTGCCTGCGCCGTGTCGCTTTATGAAGCCTTGCGCCAGCGTCGCGCCGCCGGCGCCTACGCGCGGCCGACGCTCGATTCGGCGACCCTGGCCGCCCTTCGGGACGACTGGCTCCGGCGGTGACGCGCGGTCCCGGCGTCACTCCGCGGCGTCGGCATTGGCCGATCCAGGTCTCTCCAGGCCGAACCGCACCTCGACGGCGCGCAAAGCGACGAGCGCGACGATGGTGGCGGTCGTGGCGATGACGGCCACCACGATGAAGCCGGCTCCGATCAGCAACCCGAGCGCGGCGGTGACCCAGATTCCGGCGGCGGTGGTGAGGCCGAAAACCTGACGACCATGGCTCAGGATCACGCCGCCGGCGAGAAACCCGATGCCCTGAACGACGGTCGAAGCGATGCGCCCCGGATCGGACGCGACGCCCTGCGCCGTGACCGACGCGCTCAGCAGCAGGGCGCAGATCATGAAGAGCGCCGCGCCCTGACAGATGAGCATGTAGGTGCGGATGCCGGCCGATTTCCCGGACCGCCTGCGCTCGAAGCCGAGCGCGGCGCCGACCGCCATCGCGATCGCCATCCGCGTCAGCGCCTCGGCGTCGGAGAGGTGCTCCATCGCTCCTCCTCAGCGCGGGGAATCGGCGGGCGGCCGATCAGAATTGCAGTTGCGCGCTGTGCTCCTCGCCTTTGCGGACGTAGCGGACGGTCGCCTTGTCGCCCGCCTTGAGCGCGTCGATCATCTGGTCGAGATCGGCCATCGACCGGACCCGCTTGCCGGCCAGACCGGTGACGATGTCGCCTGGCTTCAGTCCGGCGCGTTCGCCGACGGTGTCGGGCCGGACCTTGCCGACATAGACCCCCTTGATGCCGGCGGGCGCCTGTTCGGTCGCTTCCGGATGGCGCGCCAGATATTCTTCGGCGTTCGCGCCGAGCACCCCGAGCGGCGGCCGCTTGGCGGCGCCATATTTGTCGGCGAGCCGCTTCAGCCGCGCCTGGTCGAACCCGAGAATGACGTCGCCATCGGCCGCGATGACCGGCACGCCTTGCTGCCCGCTCAATTTGATCATTTCGAGCGCGGCGTCGTAATCCTGATCGACCTGCTTTTCGACGAATGGAACCTTGTTTCGGCTAAGGAACTCCTTAGCTCTGTCGCACCATGGTCAGGTGCGGGTTGAATAGACGACGACCGGAGGAGCTGCCGCGGCCGGAGGGGCTTCCGCCATGTTGACGATCCTTTGCTTGCTCTGCCGCCGCATCGGGCGGCTCTCTGACGATCACTTTCACATATGGCGCCACGCGCGTCCAGTCGGTTGACGGTGCAACGACTATTCCCATTCGATCGTCGCTGGCGGCTTCGAGGAGATGTCGAAGACGACCCGCGTGATGCCCGGCGCTTCGTTGACGATGCGATTCGAGATGCGCCCGAGCACGTCGTAGGGCAGGCGCGCCCAATCGGCCGTCATCGCGTCGGCGCTCGCCACCGCCCGCACGGCGCAGACCCGGCCATAGGTGCGGTAGTCGCCCATGACGCCGACCGACCGCACCGGCAGGAGGACGGCGAAGTATTGCCACGGCCGATGGTCGGGGCCGGCCGCTTCGATTTCCGCCCGGACGATGGCGTCCGCCTGCCGGAGCAGATCGAGATCGGGCTCGGTCACCTCGCCGAGGATGCGGACGGCCAGTCCCGGCCCGGGAAACGGCTGGCGCTCGACGATCTCGTCCGGCAAGCCGAGCGCGCGGCCGACCGCCCGCACTTCGTCCTTGAACAGGAACTTGAGCGGTTCCAGCAGCCTGAACTGCATGTCCTCCGGCAAGCCGCCGACGTTGTGGTGCGTCTTGATCTTGGCGGCCGCCTTCGTGTCGGCGGTTGTGCTTTCGATGACGTCGGGGTAGAGGGTGCCCTGGGCCAGAAAGTCGAACGGTCCGTGGCTGCGCGCTTCTTCCTCGAACACCCGGATGAACGTCTCGCCGACCGCCTTGCGTTTCGCTTCCGGATCGACGAGTCCGGCGAGGCGGTCGAGAAAACGTCGCCGGGCGTCGACCGAGACGAGTCGCATGCCGAAATGGCGGGCGAAGACGTCGCGAACGAGGTCGGCTTCGCCGAGCCGCAGCAAACCGTTGTCGACGAACACTGGCGTCAGGCGATCGGCGATGGCGCGGTGGATCAACGCCGCCGCCACCGAGGAATCGACGCCGCCGCTCAAGCCGAGCAAGACGCGGCCGTCGCCGACCGTCTCCCGGATTTCGGCGACGGCGCGATCGATGAACGAATCGGGCGTCCAGTTCGGGCGGCAACCGCAGATGTTGACGAGAAAATTGCGGATGATTTCGGCGCCTTGCGGCGTGTGGGCAACTTCGGGGTGAAACTGGATGCCTGCGATGCGATCGCTCGCCATTGCCGCGACCGGCGCGTTCGCCGTGCTGGCGACGACCGCGAATCCGGGCGGCGCCTGTTCGACGTGATCGCCGTGGCTCATCCAGACATCGAGACGATTCGGCAAGCCGGCGAAGAGGGGGAATGATCCCGCGGCGACCTCGATCGTCGCCGGACCGTATTCCTTGCGCCGCGCGGGCGCGACCTCGCCGCCGAACGCCTGCGCCAGCAATTGCAAGCCGTAGCAGATGCCGAAGACCGGCAGGCCGGACGCGATGACCCACTCCGGCAGGCGCGGCGCGCCGGGATCGTAGACGCTGGATGGACCGCCAGACAGGATGATCCCCTTGGGCCGCAGCGGCGCCACCCGCTCCCAGGGCGCGTCGTGGGGAACGAGTTCGCAATAGACGCCGGCTTCGCGCACGCGCCGCGCGATCAACTGGCTGTACTGGCTGCCGAAATCGACGACGACGACCGCATCGATCGCCACCTCGTCCGCGTTCGCCGCCTCGGCCGAAGCCGTTTCCTCGATTTGCATGCCCGATTTCCTCGCGCGTTGATTTCGCAGGCGCTGACCGCGCGGTCGGTCGATACGCATTGTGATGGGCTGACGGCCCTTTGCTCCAGTCGTTCGCCCGTCAACCGTCATCGTTCTCCGAGTCGGGATTGGGCGCCGGGGCGAGGAGGACGTAGGCGCGGTCAAATTCCCAATCGGCGATCGTCTCGACCTCGACTTCGAGCCGGGGGTGGAGCGGATCGATCCGCTTCGTGAGATGGAGATCGACCACGGCCCGGTCGTCGAAGCCGAGGCCGCGGGCGATGGCGTCGAGCGCGATCTTCAAGCCGCCGTCCAGATCGCGCCGCATCGGCGTCTCGAAAAAGAAGGTGAGATAAACGCCGACGAACGCCTCCCGCAACGCCGCATCCGCAGCCGCCGGGATCGCGCCATCCAGGCGCAACGCGGCAAAGCGCTTGGCCGCGTCGCGATGGAATCGCTGGGCGGACGCGCTCAGGACGCGGCGTTTGCCGGCCGTGACATATTGGTTGTTGACGCCGGGCGGCAGGGGAAGGGTGAAGGACAGCGCGACCGGCGCGGGCTTGCCCGGTGACGACGGCATCCGGCTCCCTCGCGGCGTGTACGTACATGAGTGTAGGCGAGGGTGCGGCGAGCGGGCAATGGCTGCTGGCGCGATCAGTCCTCGGGCGGCCAGGCGGACGGTTGGCTGGGGTCGTAGCTGCCGGTCCGGCTGGCGAGGTCGTCCGCCGGTTCGTCCGGCCGGGCGGCGTAGCGGTCGCTTGCCTCGCCAGGCGCGGTGTCGCCGAGGCCCCATTCTTCGTCGCGGCGCGGGGTGAAGGCGCCGAGCACCATCAAGGCGGCTTCGCGTTCGGGGAGCGGCGTGTCCGGCAGCAGCACCTCAGAGAGGCGTTGCGCTTCGCGCGAGGTCACACCCCGCTCAGCGGCGCGGCCGAATTCTCCCCTGATTGCGCGGTCGACGGTGGATCGATCGACGTGGAAGGCGGACACGATCTGATCGGGAGAAAAGCGGGTTCCCTCGCCTTGCAATTCGCCGGCCGGCGCGTATTCGCCCGGCCCGACGAATCCGGCTTCGATTCGCTCAGGCGTCATAGCGTCCTCCGTTGGCGGCGATCAGGTCGCGTCGGCCGATTCGAGTTCTTCTTGCTGCCCCGGTCCGCGCAATGTGCCGCCGGAGTCGTCTTCGGCGTAGGATCGGTCGCCGCCGAGTTGCGAGCCTTGCGAGCCGAAGCCTTCGCCGAAGCCATGAACTTCTGGCCGGGCGCCCGGGCCGCCGAGCATATCGTCGATATCGGCTTGCGCGACCCAAACGCCGGGCGGGATCGGGTCGTCCGGTTGCCGCAACACCGTCTTGCCGCTGACCGGATCGACCAGCAAGCCCTCGATATCGGAACCGGGCTCGACGACGTCGAGCCGGCCGGCGTCGGCCGGGTCGAGCCCGATCGTCGCCAGATAGGCGAACTGGCTCATCGGTCCGATTTCACGCAACATCGGCATCGGTGTCGAACTCCTTCCCGGCCGCTTGTGAGGCGGTCGCGCCGCTGACCATGCCGGCCCGGGCCGTGCGACGTTTCCGCAGGACTTGTGCCGAAACATCCGGTTCGCGCCGGATCGCGCCGCCGGGAGGCGGGAAGGGACGGACGGTGATCGACGCGCTTCTCCTCGGCACGGGCGGCATGTCGCCGCTGCCCGATCGCTGGCTGTCGGCGCTGCTCGTGCGTTGCCGGGGCGAATTGATCCTGTTCGATTGCGGCGAAGGCACGCAGATCGTCTGGCGCTGCTTCGGCTGGGGATTTCGCCGCCTCGGCGCGATCTGCATTTCCCACACCCACGCCGACCACATCGCCGGTCTCCCCGGCCTGCTCCATTCGATCGCCAACGCCGGCCGGACCGAGCCGGTCGCGCTCTATGGCCCGCCCGGAACGGCGGCGGTCGTCGCCGGCCTGCGGACGATCGCGCCCTGGTTGCCGTATGTATTGACGGTGCGGGAGGTGACGAGCGGCGAAACGTTTCCGCTGCCCGGCGGTCTGACCGGGCGCGTCGAGGAAGGGCGGCACGCCTTGCCGGTGCTGGCCTACCGGCTCGACTTGCCGCGGGCGCGGCCCTTTTCGCCGGAACGGGCGCGTGCGATCGGCGTCCCGCTCGACCGCTGGCGGCGATTGCAGCAGGGCGAACCGGTGCGCTGGATCGGCGGCATGGCCGCGCCGGACGACGTGCTCGGACCGCCGCGACGCGGGTTGTCGCTCGGCTACGTCACCGACACGCGGCCCGTGCCGGCGTTTCCCGCGTTTTTTCACGGCGTCGATCTGCTCGTCAGCGAAGGATCCTACGGCAATCCGGACGACGGCGAAAAAGCGGTCATCAACACGCACATGACGTTTCGCGAGGCGGCGACGCTGGCGCGGGAGGCGGACGCCCGTCGGCTCTGGCTGACCCATTTCAGCCCCGGCATGGCCGATCCCGAAGCATTCGCGGCCGAGGCGACGACGATTTTTCCGGCGACGACGGTCGGCTTCAGCGGCTTGCAGACGACGCTGAATTTCGATGACGAGCCAGACATCGAGCCCTCGTGAACGGGTATCCTCCGGGCGCTTTGTGGCGGCTGAAGTCGTCATAAAGTGCTATAATACGAACGTTCGTTCGTATTTACTCCCCGTCCCCATGGGGCGAAAGGATTCTCGGGATGGCGCTCGTAACAAACAAGGATGCCGCGGCCATCCTCTTCAATGTCGCGACGATCTTGAATCTGGCCGAAGACAACCCCTACCGCATTCGGGCGTACCGGCGCGCGGCCCAGTTGCTGCTGGCGCGGCCGGCCGACGCGCCCGCGCCGCTGGTGGATGGCAAGCAGGGCAAGGAACTCGATCTGATCGGGCTGGGACCGAGCCTGCGCCGGAAGTTGGGCGAATTGCTCTCGACCGGCCGCATGCGGTTCTACGTCGAGTTGTGCGCGACGCTGCCGGACGAGGTGACCGGGTTGATGAACATCCCCGGCATCGGGCCGAAGACGGCGCTGCGGCTACACGAAGAACTCGGCCTCTCGACGCCGGACGACGTGATCGCGGCGGCACGGGCCGGGCGGATTCGCGCGCTCTACGGCTTCGGCGAGCGGCGCGAGCAGCGGTTGCTCGAAGGCGCGCTCGACGCCGCCAGCGGCAAGATCCGGCGCTTCGTCGGCCGCGACCTGCTGCTCGAGGACGACATCGCCGCGGCGGCGTGAGCCGCGGCGTCGCCTATTCGCGCTCTTTGGCGGCCTGTTCCCGGCCGAGCGTCTGCGTCCGCTGATAGGCGGCGTAGACGGCGCGCGAGAAGACGGTTCGCAGGCCGCCTTTTTCCATCTGGTAGATCGCCTCGGCCGACGTGCCGCCGGGCGAGGTGACCATGTTGCGCAACTCGGCCATGTGCTTGCCGGAATCGCGGGCGAAGGCGACCGAGCCGGCGACGGTCTGCAGCACGATCTGCTCGGCGATGCGCCGCGGGAATCCCATGTGGACGCCCGCGTCGATCAGCGCTTCCATCATCAGGAAAACGTAGGTCGGGCCGGTGGCGGAAAGGGCCGTCGCCATATCGACGTACTTTTCTTCTTCGACCCACAGTTCTTCGCCGAGCGCTCCGAGCACGGAGCGGATCTGCCCGCGCTGCGCGTCGTCGATGTCGGGCGTCGAAGTCCAGACGCTCATCCCCTGGCCGATCTGGGCCGGGGTGTTCGGCATCACGCGGACGATCGCGTCGTGGCCGAGGCCGCGGCTGAGCGAATCGATGCTGGCTCCGGCGACGACCGAGACGGCGACCTGCCGCGGTTCGAGCCGGCCGTGCAACTGCTTCATCACCTGCGCCAGCACCTGCGGCTTGACGGTGAGCAGGACCAGATCGGCGCCGGCGGCCGCCTCGCGGTTGCTTTCGTCGGTCAGGATGCCGAAACGATCTTCCAGACGGCGACGGCGATCGGCGCGGGGATGACTCGCCACGATCCGGTCGGGCGCGATCAATCCCTGCTTGAGCAGTCCGGCGATCATCGATTCGGCCATGACGCCGGCGCCGACGAACGCCAGCCGCGCCGTCGCCAGTGGCGCCGCCCCCGCGGCGGCTTCAGTGCGATCCCCGCTCACGCGTCTCCCTCCTGTCGTGGATGTGCCACCATTGTAGTCGGATCGGCCACGGCCCCGGCGCGCGGGCGAGCGGTCGCTTCCGAACAGGCGAGCGCGCCTGCCGGCCAGTTCGCGCGCCAGCGAGGACGGATTCCGTGCCAAATCATCTCGCCAACGAAACGAGCCCCTATCTGTTGCAGCACAAGGACAACCCGGTGGATTGGTATCCATGGGGCCCGGAAGCGCTGGAGCGGGCCAAGGCCGAAGACAAGCCGATTCTGGTCAGCATCGGTTATTCGGCGTGCCATTGGTGCCACGTGATGGAACGCGAATCGTTCGAAAACCCGGCCATTGCGAAGGAGATGAACGAGCGATTCGTCAACATCAAGGTCGATCGGGAGGAACGCCCCGATCTCGACCACCTCTACATGACGGCGGTGACGGCGCTGACGGGGCAGGGCGGCTGGCCGCTCAACACGTTTCTGACGCCGGACGGCGCGCCATTTTATGGCGGAACCTATTTCCCGCCGGAAGATCGAATGGGGCTGCCCGGGTTCCCGAAAGTGCTGGCGGCGGTTTCGGAAGCGTATCGAAACCGGCGTGACGAGGTCGAAGAAACCGCCGACCAACTCCGCCAGGCGCTGGGGCGGGCGAACGCGACCACGCCGCATCCGGGGCAGTTGTCGCCGGCCATCCTCGATCAGGCGGCGCAAAACCTGGCGAGTCGGTTCGACGACCGCTACGGCGGGTTCGGCCGCGCTCCGAAGTTTCCGCAAGCGGCCGTGCTCGATTTTCTCCTGCGCTACGCCCATCGGGCGAACGGCGGCGGGGCGGCGGGCATGGTTCGGCAAACGCTCGACCAGATGGCCGAAGGGGGCATCTACGATCAGATCGGCGGCGGGTTCCATCGCTACGCGGTCGACGCGAACTGGCTGACGCCCCATTTCGAGAAGATGCTCTACGACAACGCCCAACTCGCCCAACTCTATCTCGACGCCTGGAAAGCGTACGGCGATCCGCTCCACCGCCGGGTCGCGACCGAAACCCTCGATTACGTCGCACGGGAGATGACCTCGCCGGAAGGCGGGTTCTACGCGGCTCAGGATGCCGACAGCGAAGGCGAGGAAGGGGCGTTTTACGTCTGGACGCCGGAAGAACTCGACGCGGCGCTCGGCCCGACCGATGCGGCGATCGTTGGCGCGTATTTCGACGTCACGCCGGGGGGCAATTTCGAAGGCAAGTCGATCCTCCATCTCGCGCAGCCGACGGACGCGGTCGCGGCCGAGTTCGACCTGACTCCGGAGGGGGTCGAAGAGACCGTGGCGGCGGCGCGGTCGCGCCTGTACGAAGCGCGCGAGCAACGGCCCCGGCCGGGACTTGACGACAAGATCATCGTCGCCTGGAACGGGCTGATGCTGAAAGCCTTCGCCGACGCCGCCTGGACGCTCGACCGCGCCGACTACCGCGAAATCGCCGTGCGCAATGCCGAATTTCTGCTCGACAAGACGCGGCGGGACGGCCAACTCTTTCGGACTTACAAAAACGGCCAGGCCAAACTGAACGCCTTCCTCCAGGACTATGCGTTCGTCGTCGACGGACTGCTGGCGCTCTACCGGGCCACCTTCGATCGGCGATGGCTCGACGAAGCGCTGACCTTGACTGCGACGATGATCGCCGAATTCGGCGACGAGCAGGGACCGGGCTTTTTCGACACGGCGGCGAGCCACGAAACGCTGGTGGCGCGGCCGCGCGATCTGCAAGACGGCGCGATTCCCGCCGGCAATTCGGTCGCGGCCGACGTGCTGCTGCGGCTCGGGGCGTTGACCGGAAATGAGGATTGGACCCGTCGCGCCGTCCGGCTCCTGAGCGCGATGGCGGAGCCGATGACGGAACAGCCGCTCGGTTTCGGCCGCTATCTCGCGGCGCTCGATTTTCATTTGGCCGATCCGCTCGAAATCGTCATCGCCGGCAAGCCGGACGATGCAGCGGTCGGCGCATTGACGCGGGTGGTCGCGAATCGCTATCTGCCGAACGCGCTGCTGGCCCTCGCCGACCCGGACGAGCCGGACGACCAGCGCCCGCCGCTCCTGGCGGGACGCACGATGCGCGACGGAGCGGCGACCGCCTACGTCTGCCAGCAGTTTGCCTGCCAGTCGCCGGTGACCGATCCGGACGCGCTCGTCGCCCAGATCGACCTGGCGCACGCGACGCGCTGGCAGGAGTTTTGAGCGTGCTCGCGAGAATGGCAAGGACGCATCCGATGTCGCCCGGCGCTAAAGACGCCGGGCTGACGCCGATAACCCGGCTGAAGCCGGCTCGATCGTTTGGTTGAAAACTTGAGTGCTATGCACTCAATAGGTGCGAAAGTTGCGTTGACATCCTTGGAATGTGCCTTTCACACGCGGGTCAATAATAGCCGGATTCAGCCGGGTTATTGGCGCCGGGCGAGGCTGGAGCGATTTGCACATCCCACGCATCTGCCAGCGGTCCGACCCCGTCACGAAGCAGCCACGACGCGGTTCCTGAGCGTGCCGATCCCCCCGATCTCCACCTCGACGGCGTCGCCGGG
>JAICJJ010000558.1 GCA_025928535.1 Thermomicrobiales bacterium | reverse complement strand
CAAGCCGCATGGCACGGGCGCCGATCGGCCGGCGGACGCGCGGCGGGCCACGCCGTCTTGACCGGCGTCGACAGGTGGCCTACGATGATTTGGCACTACGAGGTACCAAATATTCGGATCAATTCGAGCCGTTTTGAGGCGGCCGGCGGCGGCCGGACCAACTGGAGAAGGGAGGCGGGGGGACCAGCGGCAGCGACGCCATGACGAGACCGAAGGAGGTCGATGATGACAGGCGGCGGGTCTTCGTTCGTCGGCAATTGCGCGAGCGCTCCGCGCGTGAATCGGCGGCGCTTCGTCCAAAGCGCGGTCGCCCTGGGGGCGGCGACGGCGCTCCCGTTCTCCCCGCGCGTCATCGTGCCGGCGCGGGCGCAAGGCGGGACCACGGTCACGTTCTGGACCACGTTCGTCGATCCCGATCTGAGCATCCTCAAGAAGATCGTCGAAACCTTCAACGGCCAGACGCAGGGCTTCCAGGTCGAATTGACCCAGATTCCGCCGGCCCAGGTGACCGACGTCACGAAATTGATGACGGCGGTGCGCGGCGGCACCGGCCCCGACGTCTATCACCTCGACCGCTTCATCGTCGCCCAGCGCGCCGCCGACGGCGTGCTGCAAGATCTCACCGAATACATGGGCGGCGAAGATCTGCTCGGAAACTACCTCCCGTTCGCTCGCGCCGAAGCGACCTTCCAGGGCAAGCCGTACGCGCTGCCGTTCGACACCGACGCCCGCGCCCTCTACTACAACAAGGGGATGCTGACCGACGCCGGGGTCGATCTGGCCGCTTTCGACCCGGCGAAAGGACCGCTCGTCTGGGACAATGTCAAGGAAATCGCCGCCAAGTTGAACAAGAAAGGCCCGGACGGCAACTACACCCAGATGGGTATCGTTCCCTGGATCCCGGAAGGATGGCATTACACCTACGGCTTTTCCTGGGGCGCCAGTTTTTTCGATCAGTCGAAATGCGAAGTGACGCCGGACGATCCGAAAATGGTCGCCGCCTCGCAATGGGTGCAGGATTTCTGCAAGGATTTCGGCGTCCAGCAGGTCAGCGCTTTCGGCAGCCCGGTGCTGCAAAACGGTTTCCCGCCGCCGCAGCACCCGTTCGCCCTCGGCCGGCAAGCGATGTTCATCACCGGCGACTGGTGGATCAACAACCTGCGGCTCTACGCGCCGAAAATGGACTACGGCATCACCTTCATTCCCGCCCCGAAGCAGGGCGATGCGCCATCGACCTGGGCCGGCGGCTGGTCGGTGGTGATGCCGCAAGGCGCCAAACAGCCGAAAGAAGCGTTCGAATTCATGAAGTGGATCGCCGGCGAGCCGGGGCAGCGGCTCTACGTGGCCGACAGCGCCCACCTGCCGACCTGGAAGAGCCTGCTGCCGGACGCCAGCCTCTTCGACCCCCGACACAAGTTCTTCAGCGACCAACTCTTGCCGATCGCCAAAAACCGGCCGCCGTTGCCGGTCGGCGCCAAATACTGGGATGAATTGACGACCGCCTGGCAAGCGATCTACCTCGCCCAGCAGGCGCCGGCGGATGCGCTGAAGACGGTCAAGGACCGCGTCCAGCCGCAACTCCAGCGCTTCTGTCCGATCACGATCGCGAGTTGATCGCCCCGGGGCGGCGGGATCGACGCTGATTCCGCCGCTCCGGTTCGGCAACGCGATCGGTGGAGAGCGGAGATGGAGCCGTGACGTCGAAGACGGCCACCGCGAGCGCGGCCCCGCGTCTGTCGGCCGTGCATCGCGTCCGCATGACCCCACGCGAGCGGCGCAATCTCGCGCTCGGGCTCCTCTTCATCAGCCCGTGGCTGGTCGGCTTCGTCGCGTTTCTGCTCTATCCGATTCTCTACACGATCTGGATCGGCTTCACCCAATATTCCGGCTTCGGCCAACCGCTCTGGATCGGCCTCGACAACTACCGGCAGATGCTCCACGACGACGTCTTCTGGAAGGCGCTCGGCAACACGCTCTACTACACGGCGCTGGCGGTGCCGGTCGGCGTCGTGGTCGCCATGGCACTGGCGCTGGCGATGAACCAGGCGCTGCCGGAAGTCGCGATCTACCGGGCGATCTTCTACCTGCCGTCGATCATCCCGCTCTTCGCGCTCTCGTTCGTCTACCTGGCGTTGATGGATCCGAGCAAGGGGATCGTCAATCAGGCGCTGATGGCGATCGGCTTGCCGAACATCAACTGGTTCGGCGATCCCCGGTTCGTCAAACTGGCGCTGGTGATTCTCGCCCAATTCGGCGCCGGGCAGGCGGCGATCATCTTCCTGGCCGGCCTGAAAGGAATCCCGATCACCCT
>JAICJJ010000432.1 GCA_025928535.1 Thermomicrobiales bacterium | reverse complement strand
TCGCGCCCGCGCGGCTCAACGCCTCGTAGTCGGCGCCGTGCACGAAGTCCTGCGTGATGGCGCTGGCCTTCGTGTTGCCGTGGTGCTGGCGCTCGATGCGCAGGATGTGCTTGTCGGTGCGCTCGTCGAACTGCGCGATCACGCGCGCGTCGTGCAGCGCGCCTGACAGCGCGACGGCGCTCGCCTCGGACTGAGCCGCGTCGTCCAGATTCAGCGTCAGTCCGTCGGCGATCGTGCGCAGCGCCTCCACGTCCATCCAGTTGGACAGGCGCTCCATCACGTTGCGCGCCAGCACGTACTGCCGCGCCAGCTCCTCCAGCGTCGTGCCGACGATCACGGGCCGTCCGTCGCCGGGATCGATGCTCGCGCCATCGAGCGCGACCCTCATCAGGAACCCGTCGAGCTCGTGCCCGTCCTTCAGGTACTGCTCCTGCTTGCCGTGCTTGACCTTGTACAGCGGCGGCTGCGCGATGTAGATGTGGCCGCGCTCCACCAGGTCGGGCATCTGGCGATAGAAGAACGTGAGCAGCAGCGTGCGGATGTGCGCGCCGTCGACGTCCGCGTCGGTCATCACGATGATGCGGTGGTAGCGCAACTTCGAAACGTCGAATTGATCGCCGACGCTGGTGCCGAGGGCGGTGATGAGCGTCCGGATTTCGTTGTTTTGCAGCATCTTGTCGAGCCGCGCCTTTTCGACGTTCAGGATCTTGCCGCGCAACGGCAGGATCGCCTGGAACCGCCGATCGCGGCCTTGCTTGGCCGACCCGCCGGCGCTGTCGCCCTCGACGATGTAGAGCTCGGCGCGGGCCGGATCGCGTTCGCTGCAATCGGCCAGTTTGCCGGGGAGGCTGAACGATTCGAGGCCGCCCTTGCGCTGGACCAGTTCGCGGGCCTTGCGCGCCGCTTCCCGCGCCCGCGAGGCGTTGATGCACTTTTCGATGATCCGCCGCGCCGTTTGCGGATTTTCTTCGAGATAGGCGCCGAGCGCTTCGTTGACGACCGTCTGGACGGCGCCGGCCACGTCGGCGTTGCCGAGTTTGGCTTTCGTCTGCCCTTCGAATTGCGGCTCGGCCAGTTTGACCGAAATGATCGCCGTCAACCCTTCGCGCACGTCTTCGCCGGAGAGCGTTTCGTCGCCTTTCAGGAAGCCGTTTCGCTTGGCGTAGTCGTTCATCGTCCGCGTCAGCGCGCTCTTGAAGCCGGAGAGGTGCGTGCCGCCGTCGATGGTGTTGATGTTGTTGGCGAAGGTGTGGGTCGATTCGCCGTAACTGTCGTTGTATTGCAGCGCCACCTCGACCAGGCAGGCCGGCGTTTCGCGCGAGACGTAGAACGGCCGGTCGTGCACCGCCGTCCGGTTGCGGTTGAGATGGCGGACGAACGATTCGATGCCGCCTTCGAACCAGAAGGTCATTTCCCGATCGGCGCGTTCGTCGATCAGGGTCAGCCGCAAGCCGCGCGTCAGGTAGGCCGTCTCGCGGAACCACTGCGTCAGGAGATCGAAGTTGTACTCGTAGCCGCTGGTGAAGATCTCGGGATCGGCCAGAAACGACGTCGTCGTGCCGTATTCGCTCGGCTCGGCCGAGCCGACCGCCTTGACTGGTCCGGTCGGCACGCCGCGCCGGTATTCCTGCCGGTAGCGTTTGCCGTCACGGCGGACTTCGACCTGGCACCATTCGGACAAGGCGTTGACGACCGAGGCGCCGACGCCGTGCAGGCCGCCCGACACCTTGTAGCCGCCGCCGCCGAATTTGCCGCCGGCGTGGAGCACGGTCATGATCACTTCGAGCGCCGAGGTGTGCATCTTGGGATGTTTGTCGACCGGGATGCCGCGCCCGTTGTCGACGACGGTCACGACGTTGTCGGCGCCGATCCGGGCGACGATCGTGTCGCAATAGCCGGCGAGCGCTTCATCGACCGAGTTGTCGACGATTTCGCGGACGAGGTGGAGCAAGCCGCGCGCATCGGTGCTGCCGATGTACATGCCGGGGCGGCGACGCACCGCCTCCAACCCTTCCAGCACCTGAATCGTGCTGGCGTCGTAAGCGTTGGTCTTGGTTGCTTTCGGTTTGGTTGCGGTCGTTGCGGCCACGTGGTTCTCCTGATTACACATCAACGAAACGACAAACGAACGAATCGACGAACGCGCTCAACCGCGCCGGCCGTCCGCCGGCACGCGCGATTGCGGCAGGCGGTCGCGCAGGAATTGCATCCGGGCGAGCGCGACGCCGGTCGCGACGAACGCGTAGACGGCCACCGCGATGGCCAACCCCGGCCCCGACGCGGTGAATCGGGCGAGGATGTCGGGCAAGATGAAGAGCGCCAGCCACGACAGGAAGATCAGCCCGAGCGCCGGCCAGGTGTTGTGCCGAACGACCCCCCGGCTGATCCGGATCGCTTCGATCGGCCCGGCGTCGGCCAAAGCGATCGCTTCCGCGACGAAGGCGATCGTGATCGAGACGATGATCACCGCGCTGACGATCAGCAAGCCGACGAGCGAAGCCAGGTCGGCGCTGACCAGCGAAACCACCCCGAGCAGCACGCCCGCCGGAATGCCGGCGACGAGCGCCGCGCCGACGAGGAGCGCCAGAAACGCGACATAACGCCCGGTCGCCCGGAGCGCCGCGGCCGGCAGCGTCGCGTCGATCAGCGGATCGCCCCGCGTCGCCCGCGCCAGCAAGACGCGGTAGAGCATCACCAGCGTGATGCCGATCAGGATGAACGCGGCCCAGAGCGCGATCACCAGGCCGGCGCTGGCCGGCGTCACCGTCGCCCGGTGGCCCGCGCCGGCCAATCCGACGCGATCGACGCCCGCCAGAAGCGACGGCACGAGCCAGCCGATGGCGGCGACGAGATCGGCGCGCTGGCCGACGCCGGCGATCTGGGCGGCGTAATCGGCCGGCGAGACGCCGAGCGAGGCGAGATCCGGTCCGGCGGCTTGCGCCTGGGCCGCGATCCAGCGCGCCAGCGGTGCGGTCAGCGCGGCCGGCGAGACGCGCGGCCCGAGCGCGAGATAGGCGTCGACCAGGATCGGCAAGAGGACCGGCAACGGATTGACGAGCAATGCCGAAAAGGCATCCGCGAACGTCTCGAGAATGCCGGGCGGCTTGCCGTGCATGCGGGCGCTGGCGCCGCGCTCCATCCGCTCCCTACCTTCGCCGGAAGGGGAGCGGGCGGCGATCAGCCGAGCCCGAGCGCTTCCAGACGATCTTCATCGAAACCGAGGTGGTGCCCGAGTTCGTGCAGCACCGTGATCCGGACTTCGCGCGCGATTTCGGCCGGCGAACGGCACGCG
>JAICJJ010000322.1 GCA_025928535.1 Thermomicrobiales bacterium | reverse complement strand
TGAGCACGCCGGCGCGCTCGCTCAACACTTCGCCGAGGCAGGCGTAGAGAATCGCGGTGCCGGCCGGGATCGCCGCCGCCAGCACCGAGGTCACGAACGCGGCGGTGAAAACCTGATCCACGCCTCAGCTCGCTTCCAGCGGCGCGGCCGGCGCCGGCTCCGGCTCGCGGCGGACGAGGCGGTAGCGCAACAGCAATTCGCCGCCGAGCACGAAGAAGAGGATGATCCCCTGCAGCATCGGCGCGACGGCCGCCGGCAAGCCCATCGTCATCTGAATCTGGTCGCCGCCGACGAGCAACGCCGCCAGCAGAAAGGCGACGAGGATGATGCCGAGCGGCTGAAGACGGCCGAGCCAGGCGACGATGATGGCGGTGTAGCCGTAGCCGGGCGACAAATTGCGCTGCAATTGATGGGCGATGCCGGCCACCTCGCTCATCCCGGCCAGACCGGCGAGCGCGCCGGAGAGCATCATCACCAGCACGATCGTCCGCCGGGTCGGCATGCCGGCGTAGCGGGCGGCGCGGTCGTTTTCCCCCATGACGCTGATTTCGTAGCCCCAGCGCGTGCGCCGCAGCATGAACCAGAGGATGACGGCGGCGGCGAGGCCGAAGAGGAGCCCGAGATGGACCCGTGTCGCGCCCCAGGTCGGCAGCGCGGCGGCGTCCGGGAATTGCTTCGTGCCGGGAAAGCCGTAGCCTTGCGGGTCTTTCCAGGGGCCATGGACGAGATATTCGGACAACAGGATCGCGACATAATTCAACAACAGGCTGGTGATCGTTTCGTTGACGTTGAGATAGGCGCGCAAGACGCCGGGAATGAACGCCCAGAGCGCGCCGCCGAGGAGTCCCGCCGCCATCATCGCCGGCACGAGCGCCCAGCCGGAGGCGTTCGGCAAGAGGAAGAGCGCCGTGCCGGAGGCGAAAATCGCGCCGAGATAGAGTTGGCCTTCGGCGCCGATGTTCCAGAGTTGCATCCGGAACGCGACCGCGACGCCGAGGCCGGTCAGCAAGAGCGGCGTCGTCTTGACGAGCGTTTCGGCAAAGCCGTTCCAGTCGCCGACCGAGCCGACGACCATCGCGCGGTAGACCTCGAGCGGATTGCGCCCGGCCAGCGCGATCAGGATGCCGCCGGCGACGAGCGCCAGCGCGATCGAGACGAGCGGCACGACGACGCTCGCCGCCCGCGACGGCGCCGGCACGCGCTCGAGCCGCCAGCCTCGCGCCTCAGCCATGGGCCGCCGCCTCCGCTGTCCGGGCCTCGTCAGCGTGGCCGGTATCCGGCGCGACGCCGGCCATCAGGAGACCGATGCGCTCCGGATCGGCGCCGGCCGCCGGCAAGACGTCCATCACCCGGCCTTCGTAGAGCACCGCGATGCGGTCGGACAAGGCGAGCAATTCGTCGAGGTCTTCCGAAATCAGCAGCGTCGCCGCGCCGCGCCGTCGTTGCTGGCGCAGCAGGCCGTGGATCGCTTCGACCGCGCCGACGTCGACGCCGCGCGTCGGATGCACCGCGACGATCGCTTTCGGCTGGCCGGCCAGTTCGCGCCCGATCAGCAGTTTTTGCTGGTTGCCGCCCGACAGCGCCCGGACCTTGACCCAGCGCCCCGGCGTCTTGACGTCGTGGGTCTGGATCAGCCGGTCGGTGAAGGCGGCGATCGCCCGCTGGACGAGAAAGGGTCCGCGCGCGATCGGCGCCGATCGGTAGTCGCGCAAGATGGCGTTGCCGCCGAGGTCCATCGCGCCGACGAGGCCGCTGGCGAGGCGGTCTTCGGGAATGTGGGCGACGCCGCACGCCGCCACTTCGGCGGCGGTGCAGCGGGTCGTGTCGCGGCCGCCGATGGCGATGCCGCCGCCGGTCGCGGGACGCAAGCCGGCGATCGTTTCGGCGAGTTCGCGCTGCCCGTTGCCGGCGACGCCGGCGATGCCAAGCGTTTCGCCCGCCCGCACCTGGAGCGAAACGCCCCGCAGCGCCTCCAGTCCGTTGTCGCCGTTCGTGCGGACGTCGCGCAGGTCGAGGACGACATTGCCCGGTTCGACGGCGGCTTGCGACTCGTCGGCCGGCGCTTCGACGAAGGCGGCGAGTTCGCGCCCGACCATCATCCGCGCCAGCGCCCGGCGGTCGGTTTCGGCC
The DNA here is from genome assembly GCA_025928535.1 of Thermomicrobiales bacterium. GTDB lineage: Bacteria > Chloroflexota > Chloroflexia > Thermomicrobiales > UBA6265 > JAICJJ01. The sequence continues at coordinate 2,175 of JAICJJ010000322.1, read as the reverse complement.
GGCGCGGTCGTGCCGACGACCCGCCCGCGCCGCATGACCGTGATCCGGTCGGAAACGGCCAGCACCTCGTCCAGTTTGTGCGAGATGAAGATGACGCAATAGCCGTCGGCGGCCAGGCCGCGCAACGTCCGGATCAATGCGTCCGATTCTTGCGGCGTCAGCACGGCGGTCGGCTCGTCGAACACCAGGATCTTCGCGCCGAGATAGAGGAGCCGGACGATTTCGACCCGTTGCTGCTCGCCGACCGACAACTGCCAGATGCGCGCCTGGGGATCGATGTCGAGCCCGTATTGCCGTGCCAGATTGGCCAATTTCCGCTCGACGGCGGCGGTTTCGATCAGGCCGCGCGCGGCCCGCTCGCCGAGCAGCACATTTTCGGCGACCGTGAACGTGTCGACCAGCATGAAATGCTGGTAGACCATGCCGACGCCGTGCGCGATCGCGTCGCGCGGGGCGCGAAACCGGACCGGCTGACCGTCGATGGCGACCGTGCCGGCGTCCGGCCGGTAGAGCCCGGCGAGCACGCTCATCAGCGTGCTCTTGCCGGCGCCGTTTTCCCCGACGAGGGCGTGGACCTCGCCCCAGCGCGCGTCGAAATCGACCCGGTCGTTGGCGACGGTCGGGCCGAATCGTTTCGAGATGCCCTGCATCGAAATCGCGAGCCGGGTCGGCGCGCTCGCCATCGTTGCTCCTCAGCGCAGGGTCGGATCGGAAACGACGGCAGCCCCTTCTGCGGACGGCGCGAGAAGGGGCTGCCCCGGCTGGCCGCGTTCGGCCGCCCTTATTGCGGGATCTCTCCCTGCACGCCCTGGACGAACCATTGCATGCCGAGAAGTTCGTCGGCGGTCATCGCCTTGCCTTCTTCGACCTTGGTCGCGCCCTTCTGATCGAGCAGCGGTCCGGTGAAGATGGTGAAGATCGATTCGTCGCCCGCCTTGAATTTGGCGGCTTCGTCGTCGGCCATCTTCCTGACGTCGTCCGGAACCATCGGCCCGATCGGGGCCAGATCGACGATGCCGTCTTTCCAGCCGCCCCAATACTGATTGGTCTTCCAGGTTCCGTCCATCATCGACTTGACGGTCGGGATGTAGTAGGCGCCCCAATGCCAGATCGGGCTGGTCAGGACCGACTTCGGCGCCATCTTGGCCATGTCGGAATCGTAGCCGACGGCGTATTTGCCCTTGTCTTGCGCCGCCTGAGCCGGCCCGGCCGTGTCCTGATGCTGGGCGATCACGTCGGCGCCGCCGTCGAGCAACGCTTCGGCCGCCGCCCGCTCTTTTTGCGGATCGAACCAGGTGTTGGTCCAGACGACTTTGACCGTGGCGTCGGGATTCGACTTGCGGACGCCGAGCGTGAAGGCGTTGATGCCGCGCACGACTTCCGGCGTCGGGAAGGCGGCGACGTAGCCGAGCTGGCCGTTTTGGGTCATCTTACCGGCGATCAGACCGGAAACGTAGCGCGGTTCTTCGATCTTGCCGAAAGCGGTGCTGACGTTCGGCGCGGTCTTGTAGCCGGAGATGTGGACGAACTGGACGTTCGGGAAACTCTTGGCGACGTTGATCGTCGGGTCCATGTAGCCGAACGAGGTGGTCACGACCAGATTCGCGCCGTCTTGCGCGAACTGGCGAATGACGCGCTCGGCGTCGGCCGGGTTTTCCGGCACGTTTTCCTGATAAACCGTTTCGACGTTCGGGACCGCCTTTTCGAGCGCCAGCCGTCCCTGGTCGTGCGCCCAGGTCCAGCCCATGTCGCCGATCGGGCCGACATAGACGAACGCGACCTTGAATTTTTCGCCGCTCGCGGCGGGCGAGGCGTCCTGGGCGGCGGCGACGTTGTGGAAGACGACGGATGCGGCGCCCGGCGCCGCCAGCGCGGTGAGGATGCCGGCGAAAGTCCGTCTGGTGACAGGCACTGACTCTACCTCCGTCTCAGGCGTACGGACGCGTCGCGACCCAATTCCCTCAACTCGAACGTAGCGGCATGATAATCGACCGCCGGATTTCCCTCACCCCCCGCCCCTCTCCCGCTGCGGCGAGAGAGGGGAGACGGCCGCTGCGGCGGCAAGCATTCGTTCCCCTCGCCCATCGCAATGGGCGAGGGGGTAGGGGGTGAGGGCCGTCCTTCACGCCCGCTCGAAGACGAGGTCCTGCGCGCCTTCCCAAAGGATGGACCGAC
>JAICJJ010000627.1 GCA_025928535.1 Thermomicrobiales bacterium | reverse complement strand
TGACCGTTCAGTTCATCGGCGACGATCTCGATGACGCGCACCTTTTCCCGGTGCGTCAGGTGCGGCCCTTCGCCGGTGTCGGCGTTGATCGCAAGCGCCACCGGCCCCTGGTCGGCGACCCAACGGATGTAGCGCCGCAATTGCGGCTCGTCGATTTCGGCGTCGGGAGTCATCGGCAATGCCGTCGCCGGGATCAATCCGTTCAGGTTGAGCGCCATGGTTTTCGTCCTCCCGCCGCGCGGCTGAGTCCCTCGATACGAGACGCCGCGGCATCGACCTTCGGCGGCCGCCCCCGAAGCGCTACAGCGCCCCGGACAACACCTTGTTGACTGCTTCAATGATCTCCGTCATGTTCTGGTCGGTCAACTCCGGGCTGACGTCGAGGTGGATCGCCCGGCGCGTCAGATCGAGCGTCCGCGGGCAGGCGTCCCGTCCGTAGTTGACCTCGCCTTCGTGCCAGCGCCACGGCCCGCCGTTCGTCGACCAGGTCCGCTTGTTCAGAATCGGGGCCCAGTGCGCATAAACATGGTAATCGACGTGATCGGGGTGGTAGAGGAGCGAGGCGTCGACGCCTTCGGCCTTGAGCGCCTGGTTCACGTAGTCGGCCCGCTCCGCGGTCGGCGCGAAGAAGATCAAGGCGACGGCGGCATCGCCGGCGGGATCGTTGAGCCGGCGGAACTCGACGCCCTTGCGGCGCGCGACGTCGGCGATGCCCGCCTTGATCCGGGCCTTGTTCCGCCGCATCGTCCCCAGCAGGTCGTCGAGGCGGCCCAACTGGACCAGGGCGACGGCTCCCTGCAACTCCGACATCCGGAAGTTGATGCCGGGCAGGATCTCGGCTTCCGGAATGTGGTTGCGCAACCCGCCGGCGACGTCGTTGTACATGAGGATGCGGGCGTGGATGGCGTCGTCGTCGGTGACCGCCATGCCGCCTTCGCCACAGGTGATGATCTTGTTGAACTGCAGGCTGAAGGCGCCGACATCGCCGAGGCCGCCGAGCCGCTTGCCGTGGTAACTGCCGCCGTCGGCCTGCGCCACGTCTTCGAGCACGTTCAGGTGGTGACGCCGGGCGATGGCGATCAACTCGTCCATCGCGGACGGCGCGCCGCGCATGTGGACCGGGATGATCGCCTTGGTGTGACGGGAAATCTTCCGTTCGACGTCGGCCGGGTCGAGCGTCAACGACGCATCGACCTCGGCCAGGATCGGGACCGCGCCCATCGCCACGACCGCCGACGCGGTCGCGATCCAGGTGTAGGCCGGCACGATCACTTCGTCGCCTGGCCCGACGCCCAGACCCGCCAGCGCGCACATCAGCGCCGCGCTGCCCGAACTGACCGCCGCCGCCTGCCTGACGCCGATGACGGCGGCGAAGGCGTCTTCCAGTTCGGCCACCCGCGACGGCTCCGCGGTCGGGCCGTAGTAGCGAAACAGGCGTTTGCCGCGCAGCACCGCCAGCACCGCATCTTCTTCTTCACGTCCGATCCGCATGCCGCCGGGATACATCGGGGGCAGCGGGCTCGTCACCGCTGGCGTCCCGCCATCGATCGCCAGTTTGCCCGTGCGTGTTTCGGCGATCACCTGATTGCTTCTCCTTTACGCTCGACCGGCACGCTGACTCGCGACCGACGATCCACCCGCGGCGATTTCACCGATTATCCG